>JANMMM010000131.1:0-1882 GCA_031373225.1 Phyllobacteriaceae bacterium
GCTTTTTCCACACCGGGCAAAACCGGAAGCACATTCCGGCTGGATGAAATCAAAAGGGGTGACGGAAAATACGCGCTGTATTTTCTGTGCCAGACCACGCTGATCGGAACCTTCCGGGAGCTTTACGCGGACCGGTTCATCTTCGAAGGCAGCCGCGCCATTATTTTTGCGCCGGATCGGATCTATGACGAGGCCGGTATTGCCCATTGCATGGCGTTGGCGATGAGCTTTGGGCGGAAGGGGGCAGCGGCAGAATTTCGGGGACAGTTTACTTAAGTCCCTTCAACATCGCATAAAAATTTTTCGCGGGCCGTTGGGGGAATTAAGTAAACTTCTCTAATCGTCATGTTGCCGTCAAGCGCCTTTTTCTTGTTTCCGCTCTGCCGGTTTGTGATGTTCCTCACGGGGTCATGCTTCTCTGCGGGATCGGCGTTTCGCCCTCCCATGACGGGGGTCGGAAGAGGGGCGGCGCCATCTGTCCCGCGTTCTGGCCTTGCCTTGCGGCTTGGCCGAGACGGTTTACTTCACGCGCTCGCCCCGCCCGTCGTCCCGTGAGGGACATTGTGCCGCCGGCTGGCGGAACTTTGAAATCGGGGCCTGACGTTCAGCTCATCGGCGGAGTCATGCAGGCATGGGCAGATGCTCCTTTTTCCAGATGAAGTCCGTTCCGTCGATCCACATGCGGTGCATGATGACGGCAAGGCGGCGCGACAGGGCCACAGCTGCGGCCTTCATGCCGCGCCGTCTGGCCACGCCCATCGCCCAGGCTTTCAGCCATGACCATTTCTTCACCCGCGTCAGCATGACCAGCGCCGCCTCATACAGGAGCGAACGGGTCAAAGCGTCGCCGCATTTGGTGATCCGCCCCATATGGCGCCTTTCCCCCGTTTGATTGAGCCTTGGCGTCAGACCCAGCGACGGGCCGACCGCGCGGGAGTTTCTGAACCGTTCCGGAACATCAATTGTCGAGACAAAGGCCAGCGCCGTGACCGGGCCGACGCCCGGGATCGTCATCAGGCGGCGGCACTCGGCGTCCTTGCGCACGGCGGCCAGCACTTCGCGGTGCAGGCGGTTAAACTCCTCGCGCAGCTTTTTGCGCGCCGAAAGCAGGGACGTGATGAACTTCGCCATGTCCGGCACGCCCTCGATCAATTCAAGAATGCGCGCCTCAAAGCCCGCCGCGCCGATGACGCCCACCTTGAGGCCGAAATTGCGCAACAGGCCGCGTATGTCGTTCTCAATGGCGATGGCCTTTTCCTGCAGGAGCCTGCGCGCGCTCAAAAGCGCCCGCCGCTTCTGGCTCGCCAAAGTCTTCACATGCACTTGTTTGAACAGATTGACCCGCATCATCGTCGCGATGCCGCGCGCGTCATTGCGGTCGCTCTTGTTGACCTGGCCTTTTAAAACCGCCTTGGCATGGCGCGTCTCAATGCAGATCACCTTAAATCCCGCCGCCGCAAGCCCGTCATGAAGCCATTGCGACATGGGACCGGCCTCAAGCCCGATGCGCTCAATGTTCCAGTTCCCGCCCTGCAGGAACGCAATCAGATCGTCCGGATGGCTGACGACCTTCGCCTCCCGGCAGATCCGGCCTTCCTCGTCCATCACGCAGACCGCCGTCTCTTTGACAGCCACGTCAAGTCCAATATAGTGTCTCATGCTGCGCTTCCTCTCCTGATGCCAGTGGCTGCCCAATCGCAGACCACGCACTATCATCAGCCAGAAGCGCAGCGCCTTCAACAAAAGAGGGTAAGCCAGGCTCCGGCGATTACCCCATCTGTCCCCTATCTGTCGCGGCATTATGCGGAGGGTTTGCCAGGTGGGGGATAAAATTTTTCAAGAAAATGATAAGGTGTTGAAAAGGATGGGGAATTATTTTCAG
>JANMMM010000264.1:0-16234 GCA_031373225.1 Phyllobacteriaceae bacterium
CAGAAAAAGGCGGAGGGCATCAGCAGCGCCCCATTCAGAATGATCCAATGCGGTGCTGACGCCTGCAGACCGCCTTGATGCAAGACTAGCGCGCCCGCCACGACACCAGGAACAAGTGCGCTCATCAGCGCGGCAAACCCCATATCCTTACCGCTGGCGCGCGTCAGCGTGATCGCCAGCGCCATGATGAACGCCGAAGCAAGTGCGGCGAGATCACCGAGGATGTGTCCTCCCGACAAGCCTTCGCCGACGATGATGAACACGCCGGCAATCATGATCAGCATGGTGAGGAAAGTCTGCGGTTTCGGCCTTTCCTTCAAAAGCATCCATCCGAACAGCGCGCCGAACATCGGATTGAACGCGAGAAGGAAGACGAGATTGGCCGTCGAAGTCGCGTAGACGGCATAGAAGAACAGAATTGATGTGAGACCGTAAAGCAGGAGGACCGCCAGCCCGGCTCTTCCCGGCACAAGGTCAAAGCTTTTTTTAAACAGGATTTTAGCAGCGGCCCATATCAGCAGCGTCACCGCGACGATGACAATGGAGCGGATGAACTGCACGCTCCACATGTCGCCGTTGGTCAGCCGCACCATCGGAATGTCGAAGCTCAGCGCCAGCCCGCCGATCGCCGCGATGGAGAGGCCTTTTTTGCGGTCCAGGACGCGTGCGGTCACAAGGACCTCCGGAAAATTATCAAATGAGAGAGTTCAACGGGGCAGGACGTAGCGCTCCCAACCTGAAGCGCCGAGATGCTCCTGCGGCTGGAAGCGGGTCTTGTATTCCATCTTGCGCGATCCAGCCACCCAATAGCCGAGATAGACATGCGGCAGCCCCAGTGCGCGGGTGCGTGCGATATGGTCGAGGATCATGAAAGTGCCGAGAGAGCGCTTGGAATGTTCGGGATTATAAAACGAATAGACCATGGAAAGCCCGTCGGCCATCTTGTCAAACAGCGACACGGCGATCAGTTCGCCATGCCCCGCGCCGGTCAGAAAAGAGTCGGGGCCGCGCAGCCGGTATTCGATGAGGTGGGTGTTCACATGCGTGTCCTCGACCATCATCGCATAGTCGAGCACCGACATGTCCGACATGCCGCCGCGCCGGTGGCGGTCGGTCAGGTAATCGCGGAACAGCGAGAACTGCTCGCTTGAGGGTTCAGCGGTGAACTCTTTGCCGACTAGATCGCTGTTCTGTTTCCAGACCCGCTCAAGGTTCGGTCCGCGCTGAAACTCATTGACCAGCACGCGCGTCGAGACGCAGGCGCGGCAGGTTTCGCAGGCGGGGCGGTAGGCGATGTTCTGCGAGCGGCGGAAGCCGCCCTGCGTCAGAAGATCGTTCATTTCCGGCGCGCGCTCGCCGACCAAGTGCGTAAAGACTTTGCGCTCATACTTGCCTTGGAGATACGGGCAAGGCTGTGGCGCGGTCAGAAAAAACTGCGGCGTTGATGAATAGGGATGATGAGTCATGGGCGGCCATGCTGCTGGGGCCGCACCAGAATGAAGCCAATGTGTAAAAAATCAATAGATAATCGTGTCAGCGGCTGCGGCGCAGCACAATCGTTCCCAGCAACAGGTCATGCAGCGTGCGCTTGCGGTCGGAAAACAGGGTGACCAGCAGCACCAGCGGCGTCAGCACCGCATTGCCCGCCCAGAACAGCACGGAATGCACAATGGCGGTGACCGGGTCGATTCTGCCGCCGTCGAGGCGGGAAAGATAGATGTCGTTCGCCTTCATGCCGACAGTGGCCTGGTCCTCGCTGCCCATTGTGTAGGCGACGTAAGTGATCGCCAGCACGGGAAACATGATGGCGTAGAGGAAAAAGCCGAGGCCGAGCGTGACGATTCCAAGCAGGAAAATCACGATGGAAACCGGTATCGACAGTAAAAACACAATCGCGGCGTCGATCAGGAACGCATAAACGCGCCGCGTGCGCACGCCGTCCAGCCTCGCGTCCTCAATCTCGTGCAATGTGCCGTGCTCAATTGTCGTGTTCATGGATTTGTCCCTTTCGTGAGCTACAACTGGGGACGGCGCGGACGCTGTTCAATCTCTGTCGCAATTGTTTTTCAATTCAGCGCTCATTCGATTGAACTGGCGCGCCCGCTGATGTTAGCAATTGGGGCGGGCATCCGCCTGCGGGGACTCGACATGAATCACTATGACATGCTGGTCATCGGCTCCGGCCCGTCCGGCCGCCGCGCGGCGGTGCAGTCGGCCAAGCTCGGCAAGTCGGTGCTTGTCGTGGACAAGGGCAGGCGGCTTGGCGGCGTGTCGGTGCACACCGGCACAATTCCGTCGAAGACCCTGCGCGAGACCGTGCTCAACCTTTCCGGCTGGCGTGAGCGCGGCTTTTACGGGCGCGGCTACCGCGTCAAGCAGGATATCGCCGCCAGCGACCTGATCTCGCGCCTGCACAAGACGCTCGACCATGAAGTGGAGGTGCTGCAGCATCAGTTCATGCGCAACGCTGTCAAATATCTGCATGCCACCGCCAAGTTCACCGGGCCGAACAAGGTGATGCTGACGACGGAAGCTGAGGACATGAGCGAGGTGGGCTTCTCCCATGCCATGATCTCAGTCGGCACCAAGCCGCACCGGCCGTCCAACATTCCCTTCGATCATGAGAACGTCTTTGACAGCGACGAGATTCTCGACATCAAAGCCCTTCCCCGCACTTTGACCGTGATGGGCGGCGGCGTCATCGGCGTTGAATATGCGACAATTTTTTCCGCGCTCGACGTGCCGGTGACGCTGATTGAGAAGCGCGAGAACATCCTTGAGTTCGTCGACCGCGAGCTCGTAGATGATTTCATTCATCAGATGCGCGACCGGGGGATGACGGTGCGGCTCGGCTGCGATTTCAAGGATGTCGTCGTCAAGCCGACCGGCGTTGAGGTCAACCTGACCGACGGGCGCATGGTGAAGACCGAGATGCTGCTGTTTGCGGCCGGGCGCAGCGGCAACACCGCCAGCCTTGGCCTCGACGCCATCGGCATTGAAAGTGACGAGCGGGGCCGCATCAAGGTCAATTCTGCGACGTTTCAGACCAATGTGCCGCACATTTACGCCTGCGGCGACGTCATCGGCTTTCCGAGTCTTGCCTCGACCTCGCTGGAGCAGGGCCGCGCCGCCGCTTGCCACGCCTTCGGCATCGCCCTGCCGCCGCCGCCCGCTTCCTTCCCCTATGGCATCTATTCGGTGCCGGAAATCTCCACGGTCGGCCTCTCCGAAGAGGAGGTGAAGCAGAGCGGCGTGCCTTACGAATGCGGCATCGCCCGCTTCCGCGAAACCTCGCGCGGCCATATTATGGGCGTGAATTCGGGCTTTCTGAAACTGATCTTCTCACTCGAAAACCGCCGCCTCCTCGGCGCGCACATCGTCGGCGAGGGCGCGACGGAGCTTATTCACATTGGCCAGGCGGTCATCAATCTCGGCGGCACTGTGGATTTTTTCGTCAACAACACGTTTAATTATCCGACGCTGGCGGAGGCCTACAAAATTGCGGGACTGGATGCGTGGAACCGGATGGGGGCGGGGTGATCAAGGCGGTCCTGTTCGACCTCGACGGAACGCTTCTGGACCGGGCTTCCTCGCTCAAGGCATTCCTAGATGAACAGCATAAACGCTTTGCGCACCGGCTTGGCGCGGCGGACCTGGAAACTTGGCGCAGCCGGTTTGTGATGCTGGACCAGAATGGTCATGTACATAAGGCTCTGGTTTACAAGGCTCTGCTGGCGGAATTCGGCGGCGATGCGGAAGCAGAAGCGGATTTGCTTGCTGATTACCGGCAGCGCTGCTGCGAACATGCGCGCGGCTTTGCCGGCATGGCGAACTCGCCCGAAGCGCTGCGCGGCAAGGGCTTGAAACTTGGCATCGTCACAAATGGCGAGACGGATTTTCAAATGAGGAACATCAAGGCGCTTGGCCTTGAGGGGATGGTGGACGCCATTTTGATTTCCGAAGCCGAAGGGCTGAGGAAGCCGGACGCGGCGATCTTTTTCCGCGCCGCTGAGCGTGTGGGAGCGAGGCCGGAGCAATGCCTGTTTGTCGGCGACAATCCTGAGGCCGACATTCTCGGAGCGCATCGCGCGGGAATGAAGACGGCGTGGTTCAATTCGGGCGCTGTCTGGCCGGAAGGGCTGGCGGTCAATCCCGGTGCGGAGATCAGGGAACTGTCGCAGACGCTAGGCTTAGTCTGACGGGTCACACTCGTTCCTGACCAGAGCCGACGCCGCAATCGCCAGCCAGCCGCCGATCATCAGCACGCCGCCGGACGGCGCGGCCATCGCAAACAGCCGCGTTCCGAGAAAAGCGCCCGCCAAAAGATCGCCGCAGAAAATCACAAGGCCGAGAAGCAGGACCCAGCTTCCAAGTCTTGTGAGCCTGTTCCCCTGCAGAAGGCTCAGCGCCAGAAACGCCGGCGCGTGCATCAACAGAAACGATGCGGCTGTGGCGACATTGGCGATGCCCTGATGCGCAGCGGCGGCGGAGAGCGCGACGCCGGACCCGCCAAGAAGGCCTGCGGCGAAGAGTAGGGGGCGGGAGGGTTGCATATAGGACACTTTCGGGGGCGGTTCTGCTGCATATGTCATCGATATTTGTCTGAATGCCCGCTGTCATTGACAGAGGCGCCATTGGATACACCGTCTGCGTGCCCGCTGGTTCGTCGTCGCTCTCACCGTGCCGGTCATGGCGCGGTTGAAGGCATTCAGCTGGCCGAATCACCAAGTCTTAAACCGGCTCGGCCACGCAAATGCCGCAACATCGCCCGTTCGGCAGTGTCTGCGCCAATGTCATCAATATAATGCACACTTGGTCAAGCCGGAAGACTCCGCCCGACCAGTTGTTGTCAGGGTTGTTTCTCTCTTCAATCAGGTCAGAAGGCTTGACCCGGACGCGATAATGGCATTGCATGAGTTCCGTGAATGGGAGCGACGCCAAAAATCGATGAATGAGACTTGGGTCCGCGTCGATGCGGCGGGGCAAACCCCGAACGAAAGAATCAATGCAACAGAAGAGGTCTATGTCCGATGACTAATGTGATTTTCAAGACGGTGCTGGGAGCCGCCGTGCTTGCGCTGGCAAGTTCCGTGGCTGGCGCGGCTACGCTCGATGACGTAAAGGCCAAGGGCTTCATCCAATGTGGCGTTAATGTCGGCCTGGCCGGATTTTCCGCCCCCGATGACAAGGGCGACTGGACAGGCTTTGACGTTGATTATTGCCGCGCCATCGCCGGCGCTATTTTCGGCGACGGAACCAAAGTGAAGTTCACGCCTTTGTCGGCCAAGGAGCGCTTCACGGCGCTGCAGTCCGGTGAAATCGACATTCTCTCGCGCAACACGACTTGGACGCTGAACCGCGACACGGCGCTCGGCCTGAATTTCTTCGGCGCCAACTATTATGATGGCCAGGGCTTCATGATCAATTCGAAGAAGATCACCGGCGTCAATTCAGCCTTGCAGCTTTCCGGCGCTTCGGTCTGCGTGCAGACCGGCACGACTACGGAGCTCAATCTCGCTGACTATTTCAAAGCCAACAAGATGGAATACAATCCTGTTGTGTTTGAAAAGAACGAGGAAGTGAATGCGGCTTACGATTCGGGCCGCTGCGACGTTCTGACCACCGACCAGTCCGGCCTTTACGCAACCCGTCTCGCGCTGGCGGCTCCTGCCGATCATGTTGTTCTGCCTGAGATCATCTCGAAGGAGCCGCTTGGACCTGCCGTGCGTCAGGGCGACGACCAGTGGGCAGATATTGTCAAATGGGTTCACTATGGCCTGCTGACCGCCGAAGAGCTTGGCATCACCCAGGCCAATGTCGGCGACATGATGACGTCCACCAATCCTGAAATCCTGCGTGTGCTCGGCAAGGAAGCCGACACCAAGCTTGGCACAGATATGGGTCTGACAAATGACTGGCTCGCGAACGCCGTCAAGGCCACTGGCAATTACGGCGAAATCTTCGAGCGCAACGTTGGCCAGGGCAGCGCCCTGAAGATCGCCCGCGGGCTCAATGCGCTCTGGTCAAAGGGCGGCCTGCAATACGCTCCTCCGATCCGTTGATTTGTTGATTTGAAAACAAGATTGCAGGAGGCCTGCGGCCTCCTGCCAGATATCAGGTCAACGAACGGGGACGCGGATGGCTGTTACCGACATTTCCACGGCAAGGGGCGGGACATCTCTCCTGAATGACCCGAAAGCGCGCGGCCTTGTGTTTCAGGCCATCATGCTGGTTGCGCTTGTTTCCTTCGTCTGGTGGATCATCGGCAACACGGCGGAGAACCTGAAACGCTCCAACATTGCCTCCGGCTTTGACTTCCTGAATGGCCGCGCCGGATTTGACCTGGCGCAGACGCCCGTCGCCTTCACCAGCGATTCCACCTATTTTGACGCGCTCGTGGTGGGCCTGCTCAACACCATCATTGTCTCCGTGCTGGGCATCATCACCGCTGTGGCGCTGGGCTTCATGATCGGCGTCGGCCGCATGTCGCGCAACTGGCTGGTCCGCAAGCTTTCGACCGTCTATGTCGAAATCTTCCGCAACATCCCGCCGCTGCTGGTGATATTTTTCTGGTATTTCGGCGTCCTGTCCGTGCTGCCCGACCCGAAGAAAAGTCTTGCCTTGCCGTTTGGCAGCTTTCTCAACAACCGCGGCTTTGTCCTGCCGAGAGCGATTTGGGGAGAGGGCGCGTGGCTCATTGGCGCCGGTCTGATCGTTGGCATCGTGTTTGCGCTTTTGGTGAGAAAATGGGCGGGCGACCGCCAAATGGCGACAGGTCAGCGCTTTCCAGTTCTTTGGACTTCGCTGGCGATGATTGTCGGTTTTCCAGTCCTAGCCTTTATCCTGACAGGATTTCCGCTTGAGTTCGAATTTCCGAAGGCCTCTACATTCAATCTTTCTGGCGGCTTCCAGATAAGGCCTGAATTCCTCTCTCTCTATCTGGCGCTGTCAATCTATACGGCCTCGTTCATCGCCGAAATCGTGCGCGCCGGCATTCAGGGCGTGTCCAAGGGCCAGTCTGAGGCGGCGCATGCGCTTGGGCTGCGCGAAGGCGCGACACTGCGTCTGGTTGTCATTCCACAGGCGATGCGCACCATCATCCCGCCGCTGACCAGCCAGTTCCTCAATTTGACCAAGAATTCCTCGCTCGCCATCGCCATTGGCTATCCGGACCTTGTCGCCGTCGGCGGCACGATCCTTAACCAGAGCGGCCAGGCTATTGAAATTGTGGCGATCTGGATGATTGTCTATCTTGGCCTTTCCATCGCGACATCCTTGTTCATGAACTGGTTCAACGCCAAAATGGCCTTGGTGGAGCGCTGACATGACCGGATTTGTGCGCACTGAAGAATCAGCCGCTCTGCCGCCGCCGATGAAAACCAGCGGGCTGGTTTTCTGGGCGCGCACCAACTTGTTTGCCACACCGGTTGATTCAGTGATGACGCTGTTTGCGGCAGCATTGCTCGTCTGGTTCGTGCCGCCCTTGTTCAACTGGCTTTTTGTCACGGCGCAGTGGACCGGAACCGACCGGACATTCTGCACCACGGTGGAGCAAGGCGGCATACAGCCGGATGGCTGGTCCGGCGCATGCTGGGCCTTTATCGGGGCGAAATGGAAACAGTTCCTGTTCGGCCGCTATCCGGCTTCGGAATATTGGCGGCTGTGGGTGATTGGAATTTTGTTTCTGGCGCTTTTTATTCCTCTGCTTCTGCCCAAGGCCGGGCGAAAAGCGCTGAACGCCGTGCTGTTCTTCGGCGTGTTCCCGATCATCGCCTATTTCCTTTTGGCCGGCGGTCTTGGCCTTCCGGAAGTGGAAACGCCGCTCTGGGGCGGATTGATGATCACGCTTGTCATTTCCTTTGTCGGCATTGCGGTGTCGCTGCCGCTGGGCATTCTTTTGGCGCTTGGCCGCCGTTCGAAAATGCCGATCATCAAAATGTTCGCGGTAGGTTTCATCGAGCTGATCCGCGGCGTGCCGCTGGTGACCGTGCTGTTCATGGCAAGCGTCATGCTGCCGCTGTTTCTGCCGCCGGGAGTCACATTCGACAAGCTGCTGCGGGCGTTGATCGGCGTCGCGCTGTTCGCTTCGGCCTATATGGCGGAGATCGTCCGCGGCGGCCTGCAGGCGATTCCCA
The DNA here is from genome assembly GCA_031373225.1 of Phyllobacteriaceae bacterium. GTDB lineage: Bacteria > Pseudomonadota > Alphaproteobacteria > Rhizobiales > Rhizobiaceae > JANOYJ01. The sequence continues at coordinate 8,136 of JANMMM010000264.1, forward strand.
AAGGCCAGTATGAGGGGGCGGATTCGCTCGGCCTCGGCTATTGGCAGAAGATGGGTCTGATCGTGCTGCCACAGGCGCTGAAGATGGTCATTCCGAACATTGTCTCGTCCTTCATCTCGCTTTTGAAGGACACGAGCCTTGTCTACATTATCGGCATGTTCGATCTGTTGGGCATTGTGCGGCAGAATTTCTCGGACGCCAACTGGGCCTCGGCTCAGACGCCGAAGACAGGGCTGATTTTCGCCGCCTTCGTCTTCTGGATCATCTGCTTTTCCATGTCGCGCTATTCACAATCCGTCGAGCGCCGCCTCGACACAAGTCATAAAAAATAGGGATCATCATGGCCAACACACAGACCCAAACTGCCGCCGCCCATGCTGCCGTGCAGATGATCGGCGTGCATAAATGGTATGGCGAGTTTCACGTGCTCAAGGACATCAACCTCAATGTCGGCAAAGGCGAGCGCATTGTTGTCTGCGGCCCGTCCGGCTCCGGAAAATCCACCATGATCCGCTGCATCAACCGGCTGGAAGAGCACCAGCAGGGCCAAATCATCGTTGATGGGATCGAGCTTACCAACGACTTGAAAAAGATCGATGAAGTGCGCCGCGAGGTCGGCATGGTGTTTCAGCATTTCAACCTGTTTCCGCACCTGACGATCCTTGAAAACTGCACTCTCGCACCGATCTGGGTGCGCAAAATGCCGAAGAAGCAGGCCGACGAGGTGGCCATGCATTTCCTGAGCAAAGTCAAAATTCCGGAACAGGCGGCCAAGTACCCCGGCCAGCTGTCCGGCGGCCAGCAGCAGCGCGTCGCCATTGCCCGCTCGCTCTGTATGAATCCCAGAGTGATGCTGTTTGACGAGCCGACTTCGGCGCTTGATCCTGAAATGATCAAGGAAGTGCTGGAAACCATGGTGTCGCTCGCCGAAGACGGCATGACCATGGTGTGCGTGACGCACGAAATGGGCTTTGCCCGCCAGGTGGCGAACCGGGTGATTTTCATGGACCGGGGCCAGATTGTCGAGGAAAACGAGCCTGTCGCCTTCTTCACCAAACCGCAGCATGAGCGCACAAAACTCTTCCTGAGCCAGATTTTGCACTGAGCGTGCGCAGATTTTTCAAAGCGCTCGGCCTTGTCACGGGGTCAGCGCTCGCGCTGATCATTGCCGGAACCCTGGCTCCAAGGCCGCTGTTCTCGCAGAGCGATGATGAGGAAAAAAGTGTGGAAGTGCTGGTCATCACCAATCCGATCCATACCGACATCGCCATTCCGGCCAACAGTGAAACGCTGCAAGCTTTTGCTTTTCTTCAAGAAAACGGCCTTCCCATTGACGCGCCGGGTTTGCGTTGGCTGGTTTTTGGCTGGGGCGGGCGGGCATTTTACCTTGAGACGCCAACTTGGGCGGAGTTGAAGCTTGTCCCGGCCTTGAAGGCGCTGTCGATTGACCGCTCTGTTCTGCATGTCGAGCTGACGGGTGAGATTGAGCGGGCGCTTCCTAATGTGAAATCAATCCGTGTTTCCGAAGCGGAGTTTTCAAGCCTGTTCCAATCCATTCTGGATACTTTCGACCCTCTGGCGCCGGAAGCGATTGTTGGCGCGGGCTATGGAACAAACGACCGGTTTTTTGAGGCCAAAGGATATTTCAACGTCCTGTTCAGCTGCAACACCTGGGCCGCCAAGGTGCTGCGGGCGGCGGGATTGCAAACAGGATGGTGGAACCCGCTGCCGCAATCGCTCGGACTGTCTCTCACTATGCATAACTGACAAGCACTGGAAAATCACATGGCCAACGGCGTAATGCGCACCGAAACCGACTTCCTCGGCTCCGTCGAAATTCCGGCCGACGCGCTCTGGGGCGTCAACACGCACCGGGCGTGGGAGAATTTCCAGATTTCCGGCCGCCAGCTGGCGAAATATCCCGACCTGATCTCCGCCATCGCAAAGGTCAAATGGGCGGCGGCGAACGCCAATGAGAAGCTCGGCTCGCTGCCTTCCGCCAAGGCGGTGGCCATCCGCGCCGCCTGCAAGGAGCTGATCGCCGGCAGGCACCATTCCGCCTTCATCATCGACCCGATCCAGGGTGGGGCGGGGACGTCCACCAACATGAACGCCAACGAGGTGATCGCAAATCTGGCGCTGCGCCATATGGGCTTCAAGCCCGGCGATTACGCGCGCCTTAACCCGAACAATGACGTCAACATGTCGCAGTCTACCAACGACGTCTATCCAACGGCATTGCGCGTCGCCACCATCCTGTCCACTTACCGGCTGATCGATGCGCTGGCGCAGCTCGCCGACGCGTTTGAAGCCAAAGGCAAGGAATTCAATCACATTCTGAAAGTTGGCCGCACGCAGCTGCAGGACGCGGTGCCGATGACGCTCGGCCAGGAATTCACGGCCTTCGCCATAACGCTGCGCGAGGATGTGAACCGATTGCGCGACGCGCTGCCGCTGGTGCGCGAAGTCTCGCTCGGCGGCACCGCCATCGGCACCGGCATCAACGCTGATCCCGGCTATGCCGACCTTGCCATTGCCGAACTGTCGGCGATCACCGGAGAATCTCTTGTCCGCTCGGAAAATCTGGTCGAAGCGACTTCCGACACTGGCGGCTTCGTCATGTTCTCCGGCGTCTTGAAGCGCTGCGCCCTGAAACTCTCGAAGATCGCCAACGATTTACGCCTACTGTCGTCCGGCCCGCGCGCCGGCCTTGGCGAAATCAATCTCCCGGCGATGCAGGCCGGTTCGAGCATCATGCCGGGAAAGGTCAATCCGGTCATTCCGGAAGTGGTCAACCAGGCCGCCTTCCTCGTCGTCGGCTATGACGTCACCATCTCCTTCTGCGCCGAAGGCGGGCAGCTGCAGCTCAACGCCTTCGAACCGACCATCGGCTACGCCATCTTCGAATCCCAGCGCGTCCTCACCGCCGCCGCCCACACGCTGCGCGAACGCTGCGTCACCGGCATCACCGCCAACGAGGACCGCTGCGCCGAGCTGGTGATGAACTCGGTCGGCATCGTCACCGTGCTGGTGCCGGTGCTCGGCTATGAGAAATGCTCGCTGATCGCCAAGAAGGCGATTGCGACGAAGCGGCCGGTGCGCGAGCTGCTGCTGGAGGAGACACATCTGACGGAAAAAGAGCTGGACGAATATCTTTCGCCGGCGTTTCTGACCTCGCCGAGGCGGCTGTAGAATATAATGTGCGGAGCCTGCTGCGTTTTTTAAGCGCTATAGGTCGTGCTTTTCAACGAGCCCCAGCGGCACAATGTCTGCGCTTTGTCCGAGCGGGTGATTGTCGCCATATCTAAATTCTGGAACAACTTTCTTCAGCAGCGTCAGCACGTGCCGCGAATGCTCGCGTTCGGAGTTTGCGTGCAGGTCGCGCAGCGTCTTGTCAAGTACATGCTGGTCGATCAGCCGGGGCGAAGCCACCAGATAATCGTCCGACTCGGCGTTTTCCTGCACCTCGCTCGGGTCAAACAGCTCTTCAAAAAGTTTCTCGCCAGGCCTCAGTCCAATGTACTTAATCTGGATGTCGATGCCCGGACGCAGGCCGGCAAGCTGAATCATCCGTTCTGCGAGTTCCGTGATCAACACCGGCTCGCCCATGTTGAGGACTAGAATTTTGCCGCGCTCCGACATGATCTGAATGCCATGGGCTGAAGCCTTCAAGACCAGAGCCACTGATTCAGGAATTGACATGAAATAGCGGACAATCTTCGGGTGGGTCACCGTCACCGGGCCGCCTTTGGAAATCTGCGCGGCAAAGCGCGGCACTACTGATCCATTTGAGCCCAGCACATTGCCGAACCTGACTGTCTTGAAACGGGTTTTCTCCGATCTCAAGTCAAGCGATTGGCAGTAGGCCTCTGCGGCGCGCTTTGTCGCCCCCATGACATTTGTCGGATTGACCGCCTTGTCGGTGGAGATCATGACAAACACCGCTGCTTCGAATTCCATCGCGGCGTCCGCGCAGTTCTTTGTGCCCAGCACGTTTGTCTTGACGGCCTCCAGCACATTCTCTTCCATCAAAGGCACTTGCTTGAGCGCTGCCGCGTGAAAGACAATGTCAGGCCGGAATTCATCAAAAAGCGAGCGCACCCGCTCGCGGTTTCGCACATCGGCTATCCGGGGCACAAACTGGATCTCGGGGTGCTTCTCCCGAAGCTCCAGGTCAATTGAATAGAGAAAATGTTCGGAAAAATCGCATATGATGAACTTGCTGGGGTTAAATTCCGATATCTGCCTTGCAAGCTCTGATCCTATCGAACCACCCGCGCCGGTGAGCAATATGGTCTTGCCTTCAATGAGGCGTGTCACCTCAAAGTTCGATATTGACACCTCAGAGCGGCCAAGAAGGTCACGGACCTCAAGCGGCTTTGGCTCAAAGTGCACGTTTCCGCGGATATTGGCGGTGTGAAGTATGTCAGGCAGCCGCGAAATGCGAAGTCCGGCTTCAACGGCGCGGTCGACAAGAATTGTTAGCTGATGGGTGGAAAGTGTGTTGTCAGCAAGCACCAGTTCGCCGACGAAAATTCCCTTGGCCTGAAGCAATTGTTTTATCAAGCCGAGGTCCTTCTGCGCGCCAAGTACCTTTTTGCCGTGAAGCGTCCTGCCCCGGTTGTGCTCACGATCATCAATTATGCCCGCGACGAAGAAGTCGTTCTCCGAGCGAAGCCTGACGGACCTGATATAGGCCTCCGCTATGTCGTTCATGCCGTAGATCAAAATTTGCGACGAGCCGGATTTTGGCCGCAGAATGCCAGTTACGACGCCGACGCCGCCGCCTTCTTTCATCAACCTGAAAAGCAGGCGCGGACCTGACAGCCACGCAATCAGAAGAAGCCACAGCAAAACCGGCACTGTCCGCGGCAATCCTTCGCCGCGGCTGTAAAGAAACTGAATCAGCACGTAACTGACGACGGCCATAGTCGTGGCCTTAACAATTGACGTCAGATCAGGAATTGACGCGTAGCGCCATGAACCCGAATTGAGGGAGAAAAAGTAAAAAAGCGCGCTCGAACCTACTGCAAACAGTGCGGTTTTTTCGATAATTCCTGGCGTCGCCAGTGTGCCATCCCAGCCAAGAACGATCAGAAAAGATGTGAAAAAGGAAAGTCCAGACGCCAAAAAGTCGTGCACGCCACCCAATAATCTTTTGCCGCTGAAATTGAAGTTTTTGAACAAGCTCGTTCTCTTTCTCTTGACAAATCAAAAGCGCAATCAAGCACACAGCCTAATGCAAGCAGTTCCCGCAGGCATGGATTTTAGTCACTGGGTTGAAACCCATCATTGGCATTCTAGTTCGCAGTGTCTTTCAAGATCAACAGCTTTATCAAAGCCCGCGTGCAAACTGCGCCGCGTCAGGCCATCGCGGCGCGCAGATTCTCATCAATTTTGTCGAGAAACCCGGATGTTGACAGCCAAGGCTGGTCCGGCCCGATCAACAGCGCCAGATCTTTGGTCATGTAGCCGCTTTCGACGGTGGCGACGCAGACGCGTTCCAGTGTGTCGGCAAAGCGCTTCAGCGGCGCGTTGTCATCAAGCTTGGCCCGGTGCGCCAGGCCGCGCGTCCAGGCGAAGATTGAGGCGATGGAATTGGTGGAGGTCTCCTGGCCCTTCTGATGCTGGCGGTAGTGGCGCGTCACCGTGCCGTGCGCGGCCTCCGCCTCAACGGTCTTGCCGTCCGGCGTCATCAAAACCGAGGTCATCAGGCCAAGCGAGCCGAACCCCTGCGCCACAATGTCGGACTGCACGTCGCCGTCATAATTCTTGCAGGCCCAGACATAGCCGCCCGACCATTTCAGCGCCGAGGCCACCATGTCATCGATAAGCCGGTGCTCGTAAGTGATTTTCTTTTCGGCGAAGCCTGCTGCAAATTCCTTGTCGAAGACTTCCTGGAAAATGTCCTTGAAGCGTCCGTCATAGGCTTTGAGAATGGTGTTTTTGGTGGAGAGATAGACGGGGAGGCCGCGCTGAAGGCCATAGTTCAGCGAAGCGCGGGCGAATTCGTAGATAGATTCATCCACGTTATACATCGCCATGGCGACGCCGTCGCCCGGCGATTTGTAGACTTCGTGCTCGATTGTCTGGCCGTCCTCGCCGACGAACTTGATCGACAGCGTGCCTTTGCCGGGAAAGCGGAAATCGGTGGCGCGGTACTGGTCGCCGAAAGCGTGGCGGCCCACGATAATCGGCTTGGTCCAGCCCGGCACAAGACGCGGCACGTTTTTGCAGATGATCGGCTCGCGGAAGATGACGCCGCCCAGAATGTTGCGGATCGTGCCGTTCGGCGACTTCCACATCTTCTTCAGTTTGAATTCCTCGACGCGCTGCTCATCCGGCGTGATGGTGGCGCATTTGACGCCGACGCCGTGCTTTTTAATGGCGTTGGCCGCGTCGATGGTCACCTGATCCGATGTCGCATCGCGGTTCTGCACGCTCAGATCATAATATTCGATGTTCAGATCGAGATAGGGGTGGATCAGCTTTTCCTTGATGAAATCCCAGATGATGCGGGTCATCTCGTCGCCGTCAAGATCAACGACGGGGTTTGCCACCTTGATTTTCTGCATGGATATCGCCTTGGAAATGAGCCGTGTTCGGTGTGGCTATAGCACCGGATTTTCCGGAGGCAAAGCCGGGTTTGAGCATCAAGGCATGATCGCTAGGCGGATGGCATAGGCCACGATGGCCAGCGCCATGCCGCTGGCGATCCAGATGGCGGCGAACCAGAACAGTTTGAAAAAAAGCGAGTTTTCGCGGGTCAATGGTAGCCTCCTTCACTGGAAACCTTGCCCCGGAACACCCAATAGGACCAGGCCGTGTAGGCAAGGATCAGCGGAACGAGGACCAGGGTTCCAACCAGCAGGAATTTCAATGAGTTATCCGGCGCGGCGGCCTCCCAGATCGTCACGGAGACAGGAACGATGTAGGGGTAAAATGAAATCGCAAGCCCAATATAGCACAGCATAAACAGCCCAAGCGCGGCCAAGAAGGGCTGCAAGTCGCGCTTTTCCTCAATGCCTTTGTAAAGCAGCCAAGCGCAGCCCAGCACCAGAATTGGAACAGGTGCGGTGTAGAGCATCTGCGGAAAGGCGAACCATTTGCCCATGAAGGATGCGTTGAGGAAAGGCGTCCACAGGCTCACCGCGCCAATCAGCGCCAGCGTCGCCAATCCGGTGATTTGGGCGGAGCGCCGCGCGGCGGTCTGCACTTCGCCCTCGGTTTTGTAAATCAGCCAGCACGCGCCGAGCAACGCATAGCCGGCCAGAAGCGCGATCCCGGTCATCAGACTGAACGGCGTCAGCCAGTTCCACCAGCCGCCGGAATAGGCGCGGTTGGCCACCGGAATGCCCTGAACCAGAGCGCCAAGCGCCATGCCTTGCGCAAACGTCGCCACAATGGAGCCGCCGGCGAAGGCCCAGTCCCACAGAAACTGCCCCCGTCTTGTCTTCCAGCGGAACTCGAAGGCGACGCCGCGAAAGACCAGCGCCAGAAGCATAATGATCACAGGGGCATAAAGCGCGGGCATGATAATGGAGTAGGCGAGCGGGAACACCGCCAGCAGTCCGCCGCCTCCGAGCACCAGCCAGGTCTCATTGCCGTCCCAGACCGGGGCGACGGAGTTCATCATCATGTCGCGGTTCTTCTCGCCTTTGATGAAAGGGAACAGAATGCCGATGCCGAGATCAAATCCGTCCAGCACAACATAGGCGAGAACCGCAAAGGCGATCAGCGCGGCCCAGATGAAGGGATAGTCAATGACCAAGCTGGCCTCCCGCATATTCCACCGCCAGCGCCGGGGCGGGCATGATGCCGGAGGCGCGGATCGGCTCATCGGCGGGAAGATCGGCCCCGCCCGTGCCCGGAATTATGGCGATCTGCCGCAACATATAGAACAGGCCCGCGCCGAACACGGAAAAGTAGACCACAATGAAGGCGATCAGCGAAGCGCCGACAGCGGCGGCGTCAATCGGCGCGGCGGACTGCGCGGTGGTGAGCAGCGTGTAGATCGTGTAGGGCTGGCGGCCGACCTCAGTGACGGTCCAGCCCGCCAAGAGCGCTATGAATCCGCTCGGTGCCATGAGAACAGCGGC
>JANMMM010000270.1:0-4109 GCA_031373225.1 Phyllobacteriaceae bacterium
CTGGTTGATCGGAGTCATGCTCACACATCCCTCCGCTCAAAATCGATGCGCGGGTCGATCCATGTGTAGATGAGATCGGAGATCAGCCCGACGATCAGGCCCATCAGCGAGTAAATATACAGCGTGCCGAAAACGATCGGATAGTCGCGCCGAAGGATGGCGTCGAAGCCGAGCAGGCCAAGACCGTCCAGCGAGAATATATTCTCAATCAGCAGCGAGCCGGTGAAAAACGCCGAGACAAACGCGCCCGGAAATCCGGCGATCAGGATCAGCATCGCATTGCGGAAAACATGGCCGTAGAGAACCTGCCGGTTGTTCAGCCCCTTGGCGCGTGCCGTCACAACATATTGTTTTTTGATTTCGTCGAGGAACGAGTTTTTTGTGAGCAGCGTCGTCGTGGCGAAGGCCGACAACACCATGGCGAGCAGCGGCAGCGTCACATGCCAGGCATAGTCCTTGACCTTGCCCCAGGCGCTCAGCGAGTCAAAATTATCGGACCACAGCCCACGCAGCGGGAACCAGTCAAAGAACGACCCGCCGGCGAACAGCACGATCAGCATGATGCCGAACAGGAAGCCGGGAATGGCATAGCCGACAATGATGATGCCGCTGGTCCAGACATCAAAGCGCGATCCGTCGCGGAGCGCCTTGGCGATGCCAAGCGGCACCGAGATGAGGTAGGAGATCAGCGTGATCCAAAGCCCGAGCGTGATCGAGACCGGCATTTTGGACAGGATGAGATCAATGACCGGTTTGCCCTTGAAAAAACTGTCGCCGAAATCAAAGCGGGCATAGTCCCACAGCATTTTGAAAAACCGCTCGTGCACCGGGCGGTCAAATCCGAACTGCTTTTCAAGCTGCGCGATGAAACGCGGGTCCAGCCCCTGCGCGCCTCTATATTTTCCGGAGCCGCCGCCCTCTTCAAGCGCGCCGTCGCCGGCGAAATCGCTGCCGCCGCTGCCGAGCCGGTCGCCGTCGGAGTTTCCGGCTAAATCGGCAAGCACCTGCTCGACCGGGCCACCCGGGGCGAACTGCACAACGATGAATGAAATCAAGAGGATGCCGACGATAGTCGGGATCATCAACAGGATGCGCCGGAGAATATATGCGCCCATCAGAAGGTTGCCCGATGCGCGGCGCGCGTGGAAATGTCTGTCTTAAATTTCAAGCGCGCGCCCTTGGATTCTGGGTGATTCGGCAATTGGCGCATTTGGAATCGACTGCGACTCTAAGTGCAAGGGGCCTGACTGCCTATTGTTTGATCCGTGCGGCTTTCTCAGGGTCGAACCACCATATCGCCGGAAATCCAAAATCAAACTTTGGCATCTGCGCCGGACGGCCAAAGCGGTCCCAATAGACATAACGGTCAAACTTGGAAAACCATTGTGGAATGACGTAATTATTGGCGAGCAGAACCCGGTCGAGCGCATGGGTCGCCGCAACCAGCGTTTCGCGGTCGGTCGCGAAAATCACCCTGTCAATCAGCTTGTCGATGGCCACATTCTTGATGCCGGCGAGATTCTCTGACCCCTCCCGGTCCGCCGCCGCGCTGCCCCATTGGTTGCGCTGTTCGTTGCCCGGCGACAGCGACTGGCCCCAGGCATGCATCATCATGTCATAGTCGAACTTGCGCACCCGCTCCTGATAGGCCGATGAGTCAACGACACGGTAGTCGACTTTGATGCCGATTTTCTCAAGGCTCTGCGCATAAGGCAGAACGAAACGCTGGTTGATGTCAGAGTAGTCGAGATATTCGATGGTGAAAGGCTCACCCGTCTTCTCGTTCACCAGCTTGCTGTCCTTCAAGGTCCAGCCTGCCTCCTTCAAAAGCCGCAGCGCCTCGCGGTAATTGGACCGCATTTTCTCATTGTCGCCGCCGACGGGATTGGCATATGGCGCGGCGAAGACTTCCACGGGAACATCCGCCTTCACCTCGTTTAGTATCTCCAGCTCCTTGCCCGCAGGCCGGCCGGACGAAGCCAGCTCGGTCCCCGCGTAATAGCTCTCAATGCGTTGATATATGCCGAAGAAGGCGTTGCGGTTGGTCGTCTCGAAATCAAACGCGAGGTTGAGCGCCCGCCGTACGCGCCAGTCTTTGAATTTTTCGCGGCGCATATTGGGCACGAATGCCTGCATCCGGCCAGAATCTTGATTTTGAAATTCCTCTTTAACGACAAAACCCTTGTCGAGGGCGGGCAGGCCGACATAGCCGGTCGCCCAGTTTTTCGATGACCGCTCTAACCGGTAATCGAACGCATCGCCCTTGAACGCCTCAATCATCACTGTCTCGTCGGAGTAGAGGTCGTAGCGCACGACATCGAAATTAGAGGTCCCGATCCGCGTATTCAGGTCCAGGCCCCAATAGTCCGCGACGCGCTCATATTCGACAAACCGGCCCGCCTCGAACTTGCCGACCTTGTAAGGTCCGGAGCCGAGCGGCGGCTCCATAGTCGGCTCGGCGATGCTGCGCTGCTTGCCGCCCGCGTCTTTGCCTTCCCACCAATGTTTCGGATAGACCGGCAGCTGCCCCATAATATGAGGCAGTTCGCGGTTGCCCTTGGCGGCGAACGTGAACGTCACTTCGCCATCGCCGGACTTTTCGCCTTTGACCACATCGGCGAAATAGGCCCCAAGCTGCGGGTTGATCTCCTTCAGCTTTTCGAGGCTCCAGATGACATCCTCAACGCCGACAGGCTTGCCGTCATGCCATTTGGCCTTGGGATTGAGGCGGAAGCTTACCGACGAAAAATCATCCGGAAACTTTGTCGCCTCCGCCAGAAGTCCATAGGCGGCGGATATGTCGCTCTCATCCAGCGACGGCGTCATCAACGTTTCGTAGATGAGCGTGATGCCCGGTGCGGACTCGCCCCGCGTGATGCGGTCATTAAAGGAATCAAAAGATCCAAGCGCCGCCTGCCGGACCGTCCCGCCTTTCGGCGCGTCTGGATTGACATAGGGAAAATTCTTAAACCCTGCGCCAAGCCGCGGACCGCCAGTGAGCGCGGTGCCATGCGTCCAGTCCTGCGCAATGGCAGCGGTGGAAAGGCACGCGAGAAATCCGGCGGTGGCGGCCATGCGGCGGAGAAATTGTTTCATCTGGGTTCCCGAAACGGTCTTTGTCGCGCGAGGATGCGGGCCAAACTTCATAAACACAAGCATAATGCAGATACGAAAAGGGCCGGAAACAAGTTCCAGCCCTTTGCAATCACGTCTTGTTGTACGCCCTCACGGCAAAGCTGCAGGACTGTCGGCCAAAGTGCGCAGATAGGCGATCAGATTGGCGCGCTCATCCGGCTTTTTGAGACCGGCAAAGCCCATCGCGGTGCCCTTGATGTAGGCTTTGGGAGCGGTGATGAAGAGCGAGAGCTTTTCATAGTCCCAAGCCCCGCCGGCGGCGAACTCCTTCAACGACGCGGAATAGCTGAAGCCTTCATGAGCGGCGGCCGCGCGGCCGACAATGCCCCAAAGATTCGGGCCGACCTTGTTGGCGCCGCCCTTGGCGGGCGTGTGGCAGGCGGCGCATTTCTTGAACGTTTTCTCGCCTGCGGCGACATCCGCCGCCGCCAGCAGCGGCGCGATCGGCTCCGGCGCGGCGGCAGCGCCGCCCCCGCCATCCGCCGGCGCGGCGGCTTCCGCAGCCTCGATCATAAAGCCGGGCTTTTCCGGCGCAGGGCTGTCAAACAGCGCGTCGGAGACGATTCCGACCGACATGAGAATGAAAACAGTGCCCAAAAACGCGCCTGCGAGCTTGTTGAGTTGAAATGAATCCATGTTTCCCCGGCTCCAGTCTGCCCGAAAGCGAACCCGATCAATCTAATTGGCTCTAGGTCTTTTGGTTATGACTTGCAACACCTATAAGGGCCGCGCACCCCGTGACTTTTTGACACCCGCAGATGAAATTTCAGCCAGCATGAAATGCCTCATTCTTATCCCCGCGCGCATGGCCTCCACCCGCCTGCCGGACAAACCGCTGGCCGATATTGGCGGGCTGCCGATGATCGTGCGCGTCGCGCGCAATGCCGCGCGCTCGGGCGCCAGCCGCGTGGTCGTGGCGGGCGACCACCCCGACATCGTCGCGGCATGCGCAGCGCACGGTGTCGACTCGCTGC
>JANMMM010000328.1:0-32914 GCA_031373225.1 Phyllobacteriaceae bacterium
GTCAGCCGCATGGCGCAGGCGGCGGGGATCGCAGCGCTGAAGGACACGGCGCATTTGCAAGCGGTTTTGAAGAAAATTGCGGCCTCGCGGGCCGAAATTGCAAGAATTGCTCTGGAAAACGGCCTTTCCACCCTGCCCTCGGCGACAAATTTCGCCGCTATCGATTGCGGGCGCGACGGGGCGTTTGCCCGATCAGTGCTGGAAGGCCTCATCGCGCGGGACATTTTCGTGCGCAAGCCCGCCGCGCCTATTCTCGACCGCTGCATCCGTGTCAGCTGCGGGCCGGACAAAGAGATGGCGCTTTTGGCGGCGGCGCTCGCCGACGTGATAACCAGCTTGAAATAATTGAACGGATGATTCATTCTTGCGCCAAGGTGAGGGAATCATGGCGCGAACGGCGGGATCGGACGGCAGGAAGACACGGGCGGCGATCCATGCCAAGGCGCTGGAGCTGATCGTCCGGCATGGGTTTGAAGCGCTGACCATGCGCCAGATGGCGGGCGCCGTGGGTTTGCAGGCAGGGGCGCTCTATCATTATTATTCCAGCAAACAGGCGCTTTTGTCCGCGCTGATCGAGACGCATCTGGATGAGGCGCTGGCGGCGGCGGCGGCATTGCCAGACGCCGGAGTGGCCCCTGCCCGGCTTGCCGCATTTGCACGCTTTCATGTTTTGCATGGTGTAGAAAACCGGCAGGCGAACCATGTGGCGAACAATGAGCTGCGCAGCCTGTCGCGCGAAAATTTCGCTGCGGTGATGAAGCTGAGAACGGCTTATGAGAAAAGGCTGCGGTCCATCCTGAAAGACGGCGCCGAAAGCGGCGCCTTCGAAATGAGCGATGCGCAGGTGACGTCGGCGGCGCTGATCTCAATGCTGAATGAAGTTATCGTCTGGTTCCGCGAGGGAGGGAAGTTCACGCTTGAAGAGACGGCGGACATTTATGCGCAGATGGCATCGAAAATGGTGTCACAGGAATAAAAATGCCGCCCTCCTGCGAAGACGGCATCCATTATCTCATTGAAATCAGTGCTTTGATCCCAAACCCAATTCCGCTTCCAGCTTATCGGCCGTCTCGGTCTTAATCTTCGGCTTACGGGTCTTTTCCTCTTCCTCGCCGTCGGCGAAGGACTGGCGCAGGCGCTGCACGGCAGCGTCATTCTTGAAGGTCTCAGCAAACAGGTTGAGCTTGCCCTTCAAATCCTTGATCTGGTTTTCGCTGGCCTGAAAGAGCGATTCAAATTTGGCCAAGCGCCGGTTCTCGGCGATCAGAACTTCGACATTGTGCTGAAACAGTTTGTTCTGCTCGCGCTGCTGGTCGAGCGACAGGAGGTCAGACATGTATTTGAGATTGACGTCGGAGAGCTTGAAATTGGCGTTGGACAGCTCCTTCTTCTCCTGCTCGAACTCGCTTTGCAGCGCGTTCAGCCGCTCGGCGGAGCCGCGCTGTGAATTCTCGCTGTCGATCAGATCGCGCTGCAAATCCTTGATGCGGGCATTTGATTCGGCCAGCGCCCGTTCGGAAACGCGCAGCGTTGATTTTTGCATATCGAGCTCGTTGCGCAGGGCGTAGCTGTCGGCGGCGGAGCGGCTTTTCAGCGTCTCGTTCTCGATCTGCAGCTGCTTCGTCTCATCCTCAAGCAGAACAAACTTGTTCTGCGCCTCGGAATTTTCACGCTGGGTCAGTCGCAGCTCGTTGCGCAGCTTTTCATGGTCGGAGACCAGCGCGCCGTGCACCTTGTTGAGCTTTTCGTTTTGCAGCTTGAATTCAAGAATCTGGCCGCGAAGTTCGGATTCGGTCTGGCGAAGCTTCCCATAACGGTCCTGCAGTTCAGACTTCGCCTCGGACAGGTTTTCCTTCTCGGAAGAAATGCGGTCGTGGGCGTTGGACAGACGTTGATTGTCGGACGAGATTTCATCGAATGAATCCCGCGCGTCGCCAAGCTCCTTGGCCATGCGCTCGAGCCGGTTTTCAAGTTCGGTCTGCGCTGATTTGCGGGCGTCAAGCTGGGCGCGCAGCTGCTTGTTGCGGTCCTGCAGCATCTCGCTTTCGGAAACACGGGCCGCATGGCGGCTGGAAACCTTGTCGAGCTCATTTTTCAGCGCAATGTTTTCCGACATCAGCTCGTCGCGGTCGGCTTCGATCTGGCCAGCGCGGTAGATATCGTTTTCAAAGCCGCGGACAAACTCCTGCATGGCGGAGAAAGAACGCTGCGACTGTGAAATCGCGTCGGAGACGGTGGAAAGCTGATGCGTGAGATCGGAATTGAGCGCATTGAAGCCATTGAATTCACTGAGCCGTCCCGAAATCAGCTCCAGTTCGGTTGAGCGCTCTGGTCGGACTTTTACGATATTGTTGGTGAGATTGCCGCGGTAGCCGTGATCTGAGCTGCGGGCGGCGAGAAAATCATTATCCTCATGTTCGTCATGAGGTGCCTGAGGGGTATGTTCAGCTTCGGCGGCGATTTCAGCCGATATATCCTCAACAAGCGAAACATCAACATTCAGGTCATCATGATTAAGCATGGCATCCGCCTGAAGGTCGAGATCGGACTGAATGGCGTCAGCGATGGACTCATCCACTTCGTCCAGCGCGGCGGACTCAGTAGAGGCGTCGGACTGCGCCGAGTAGCGATGCGGGGAAACGTCAAGATCATCCGTGCCGGCACGCGCTTCAGTGATGGAGGCGTCTTTGCGGCCGCCAAAAATCGAACTGACTAACTTCATACCAGGTCCCCTGAATCCCAAAAACACGCCACGCTTGGCATTTTGTAGCCGAATGCACTGTGCCGCGCAACACGCCGTTGCGTTCCGCACTCCGGCCATTCAGGCGGGAATTGCCGAAATCATACGGTTAAGCGTCCGAACGCAGCTTGTCCATCGCGCAGGCGCCGATGGTCACAGGTTTCCGGGCAGGCTGGCATGAATGCAACAAAATGGCCGGGAAATCCCCGGCCGATTTTTGGAATGTCTGTTGAAAGCATCCGCAAAGGCAAATTCAATGCTTGCGCTCAGTGCGTGGTCATCCACTCGCGGGCGGACTTCAGCGCTTCGGCAATTTCGATCTTCGACATGGAGAAGGCGAGCTCGCAGCGCAGTTCGGCGGCGCGGTCGCTGCCCTTGATGGCGGCGATGTTGAACCATTTGTGCGCGGCGACAATATCCGTGTCGCAGTCGCGGCCTGTCGCATACATCAGGCCCATATTGAGGAGAATGTCGCTCTGGGCGTCCGCGCCCATTGAACCGATTTCCGAAGAGAGAATTTCAAAGCGTGCCATTTTTCAGTCCCCTGTAAACCCTTGAGAGTGTTTTCATTTCACCGGTAAATCCGGCGCTCCCGATGTTTTGGAGAATGCAGCAGCCGCTCTAATTGGCCGTTAAATCTTGTGCTTAATTTGATGCGAATGAAACACAAACGAGAGTTTAATTTTGTGTTTTGTTAAGCTAGGACAGTGTTTCTTTTCAACGTATTAGCCGACTTTTTCTATTGAATGCGAAGCTGCGCGGAAAGGGTGCGGTAACCACGAAAGCCGATGCGCTTTGCGCCCATCTTCAACAGCGCTGAAAAAAACTTGCATCTTACCTTGCGTGATGGATTTCCAAATGGCGGGATTTGGAATAGTTTTTAGCGGCGCAGGGAACTTTTCATCCGGCGGGAGGCCGGGGCCCAACCTCAGGAGGAATTCATGATCCGCAAACTGTTATTGTCGGCAGCGCTTTTTGCCTGCACAACTTTCGCCGCTCAGGCGGATATCATTGAAGGCGACTGGAAACGGCCGACCGGCAATATTGTCACGTTCAAGAAATGCGGCGCAGCATTTTGCGCGATCGCCAAAACAGGCAAGTTCGCCGGCCAGCAGGCCGGGTCAATGAGCGGCAAGGACGGCAAATACCGCGGCACCCTGACTGATTTGGAAGCTAAAAGGACCTACAGGGGCAAGGGCAATATTGTCGGCAACAAAGCCACAATGGCCGGCTGCGTGCTTGGCGGGCTGATCTGCAAGAATGAGATCTGGGTCAAGCAGTAGCATCACAATTGATTGATTTTGTCTCCAAGGTCCCGGTGCGGCATGGTCTGCGCCGGGATTTTCATTTGGAGAATGCATTTTGCGCGCAGTTCTTTCAGGGCTTGTCTTTCTCACAATCCTATCCACCGCTTCCGCCGAAATGCTGGACGGCAAAGCGATTGAACCGCTTTTGAACGATACGACCGTCTACGGCCTGCCGCTCGCGCCGGACTCATGGCGCCAATCGTTCTCCAAAGGCGGCGAGACCATCTACATTGACGCTTCCGGCGCCAAGACATTCGGCGAGTGGATGGTGCGCGGCGATAAATATTGTTCGCTCTGGCCGCCGTCCGATCACTGGAGCTGCTATGGGTTGGAAACCGGCAAGGACGCGGGCGGCAAGGCCACGGTCACCTGGATTTCCGGCGGCGGCGGCAAGCGGTATGAGGCGCTGCTGGCGAAAGGGCTGCATGTGGACGAGGCCGCGCCGGGGCCGTGACGCCCCAACGCGGCAAACTGCGTCAAATGATCTTTACCACGGCTGGCTGCGCCAAGTCGGCCCAAGTCAGCCGGTAGACGCCGCCTTGCGCGACAGATTGGACGGCATGGGGAATCAGCGCGGCGACGCAGACGCCTCCCGCGTGGCGGACCGATGGATAAATGATGCCGTTCAAGCCGCTTGCCATTGCCTGCCGCGCCAGCCTGTTTCCGTGCGGATAGCCGATTGCCGGGTCGGCATGCAGCGCCGGGTGATCCACACAGTCCCTCAAGTCCATGAAATTGCCCGCCATGCTGGCATAGAGCTCGCCATAATCGACAACCGCATGCATTCTGCCCGCATGGGCGAGAAATCCGCTCATATGCCACGCGACTTCAGCAATGCACACGTCAACCTGCAGGGCCGAATACCATGCGCCCCGGTCTTCGTTGAAACGGTTGGGCTGGCCCGGCTTGTAATACGCGAAAGACGCGTTGATGAAAGAGGCGAACGGCACGCCGTGAACCAGATCGTCGCGGACAAGCGCGCCGCCGGAACTGTTTTCGGCAAGCAGCCTCTGGCTTGTGGCCCCTTCAATTTCCGCCAACTGGCCGATCTGGTCTTCGTCGACCAAGGCGGACAGGACGGCGGCGCGCAGCCGCGCGGTGGTCACCAGACGGATCGTCCGCTCGAACGCGATCCGGACAACGGTAATATTTTCAGCGGCCAACGCGTCAGAGCCCGCCGCGCGCGGCGTCAATGTAACGCCTTGCGTCCAGCATTTTTGGAATACCGCCGACTTTCATCGCCGCAACGGGGGTGAGGCTCTTGAACAAGGGGCCCGAATTGGAAAGCTGCGGCCATTCATCGGCGATGGGACCGTCAAACATCAGATGAAGACCCTTGAAAATGCCTACCAGCGCCGAGACACGGGTCATCTGGTCCTGGCCAAGCGTCATGCGCTCGCCGCGCTTCATCCGGTCGAACGTGCTGGGTGACACGGACAGGAGATCAGCCGCGTCTTTGTTCTGCAGTTTCCAAGCCTTGCAAACCGCCAGAAACGCCGTGATGGCGACGGGCGACAGTCTGGCCCTGTCACTTTCCGCAGCAAATGTCTGCAAAACGGCGGGCCTTGTGGGTAATCTGGCGATGTCGATCTGGGCAGCAGGCATTTGCGTCTCCTGATGCCAATGTATGCGTCAAATAGTGTGAATGCAAGAGCAGCCGCCAAAAAGCCTTTCGGCACTCCCTGCGGCGCGGGATCAATCACGCGCCCTCTGCCCGAAAAGCACTTTCTGCGCCTCCTTGTCATCGGCGAGACTAAGCCGGGCGCGCTCTTCTTTGCCGACATCAATGCCCCTGATGACGGCAGGCCGCGACTTCACCGACTGATACCAGCGGTTCAGATGCGCGAAATCCTCCATATTCTGGCCCTGCCGCTCGTGCGGAATCACCCAGCCGATGCAGGCCATGTCGGCGATGGAATAATCGCCGGCCAGATATTCATGGCCGGCCAGCCGCTTGTTCATCACGCCATAGAGTCGGTTGACCTCATCGGTGTAGCGGGCGATGCCGTATTCGATCTTCTCCGGCGCGTACTGGCGGAAATGGTGCGCCTGACCCGCCATCGGGCCAAGCCCGCCGACCTGCCAGAACAGCCATTCCTCCACTTCGATGCGCGCGCGTTCGTCACTTGGATAGAATCTGCCGAACTTGCGTCCAAGATATTGCAGGATCGCGCCGCTTTCGAAGACGGAGACGGACGCGCCGCCGGGTCCTTGCGGGTCGATGACGGCCGGCATGCGGTTGTTCGGCGCAAGCGCGAGGAAATGCGGCTCGAACTGCTCGCCCTTGCCGATATTGACGTATTTCACGTCGTAAGGAACGCCCAGCTCCTCCAGCATAATGGTAATTTTCCAGCCGTTGGGCGTCGGCCAATAATAAAGTTCAATAGGCAAAATCTTTGGGGTCATCCCCGGCACTCCTGAAAAAACTGAGCACAGTGTCCACAAATTTCCCGCGCCCTGTCAAATTTTAACGATTTGCGCCTCCCAGCGTTAACTTTTGTGAACCGGATATGAACTTGACCATCAGCCTTGGTTCAGCCCGCAAACGCCATAAGGGCCGGCATCAGGAGACGAAAATGCGTTTTGAGAAACAAGTTCTGGCCCGCCGCTTCACGATGATCTGCCTGTTGGCGATGATCTTCGCGTTCGCTTTCGCAGCGCTGATCGACAGCGCGGCGCGGCCGGCACGGGGATTTGAGCAAGGCAAACTGCAGACCTGCCCGATGCCGCGCGGTTTCATCTGCGCGCTGACAAAATAACCAGAACCAATTCATAGACAGGAACAGATTGTGAAAACCATTAACCGCCGCGCGAACTTCGCCTTGAGCGCCTTTGTCGGCCTCGGCCTGCTGCTTGGTCCGGCTTTCGCCATCAGCGCCGTCAAAAATGACAATGGCCCGAAGGTGACCGGCGCGGGGCTGGTGCTGATGGTGTCGCTGCAGCGGATGTGAAATTTTTGTGACCCGTTTGACAAAACCCGGCGAAGCGTTATTACCTTGTCATGAGCAAGCACACACGATTTTACCCCTCAGTCATCTCCTCACCCGCCGCTTATGAGCCAAAGCCCTTCACCGAGGCGAAGGCTGCCATTGCGGCGCTCAAAGCGCTGTATGACCGCAACACCTCATTTCTGCGCAAGGCGTTTGAGGACATTGCGCAGGGCAAGCAGCCGCAGGGGCGCTTCCGCGCTTTTTATCCGGAATTGCGCTTCACTACGACCAGTTTCGGCCAGGTGGACAGCCGCCTCGCCTACGGACATGTCTCCTCCCCCGGCGACTATGCGACTTCCATCACGCGGCCGGACCTGTTTGACGCGTATCTCAACGAGCAGATCCGTCTGCTTCTGAAAAACCACGACGTGCCCATCCTTGTGGCTGAATCATCTACGCCGATCCCGCTGCATTTCGCCCTGCTTGAGGGCACGCATCTGGATTCGGCCGCCGCCGATGCGTTCACGCGGCCGCTGCGCGACATATTCGACGTGCCGGACCTTGCCGACACGGACGACCGGATCGTCAACGGCACATTTGAGGACCGCCCCGGCCAGCCGCTGCCGCTCGCGCCATTCACCGCGCAGCGCATCGATTACTCGCTGCACCGGCTGGCGCATTACACCGCGACCAGCCCGAGCCATTTCCAGAACTTTGTGATTTTCACCAATTACCAGTTCTACATGGACGAGTTTCAGGCGATGGCGCGCGGCCTGATGGCCGAGGGCGGCGGCGGCTATGAGAGCTTTGTCGAGCCGGGGCATGTGACGACGCTGGCGGGCGAGCTCGAACCGTCGAGCGGCGCAGCGCTTGCCCGGCTGCCGCAGATGCCTGCCTATCATTTGACCAAGGGCAATTCCGGCGGCATCACGCTGGTCAATATCGGCGTCGGCCCGTCCAACGCCAAGACAATCACCGACCATATCGCCGTGCTGCGCCCGCACGCATGGCTGATGCTCGGCCATTGCGCGGGCCTTCGCAACACGCAGGCGCTCGGCGACTATGTGCTCGCCCACGCCTATGTCAGGGAAGATCATGTGCTCGACGCCGACCTGCCTGTCTGGATTCCGATCCCGCCGCTCGCCGAGGTGCAGGTGGCGCTGGAGGACGCGGTCGAGGAGATCACCGGGCTGGAAGGCTATGAGCTGAAAAAGATCATGCGCACCGGCACTGTCGCCACCATCGACAACCGGAACTGGGAGCTGCGCGACCAGCGCGGGCCGGTGCAGCGCTTGTCTCAATCCCGAGCCATCGCGCTCGACATGGAAAGCGCCACCATCGCCGCCAACGGCTTCCGCTTCCGCGTCCCCTATGGCACACTGCTGTGCGTATCCGACAAACCGCTGCACGGCGAGTTGAAACTGCCCGGCATGGCGACGGATTTCTACAAGCGCCAGGTCGCCCAGCACCTCAAAATCGGCATACGCGCCATGGAGAAACTTGCGGAAATGCCGGACGAGCAGCTGCATTCGCGGAAGCTGCGGAGTTTTTACGAGACGGCGTTTCAGTGAAATGCACATTGACAAAATGGCGCTTTGACTACATACACTAATATGTAGTCAAAGGTCTTTTAAAATGAACGTCGCGGTAAAGCCCACGTCCATCCGCCTGTCGAGCGGCACACAGATGCTGCTGGACAATGCTTCCAGGCAGCTGCGCCGCTCAAAATCCTATCTTGTCGAAGAAGCCCTGATGGCGCAGCTGGCGTCTGTCGCCCTTAAGGAAACCGAATTGGCAAACATGGAGCGTCTGATGGCGCTGAAAGGCGCGGGCGCGCGGGGCGTCGAGCCGATGACGCCCGAGGAGATCGAAGCGCGCCAGCGGGCATTCCGCGGTGAAGACTGACATCGGCCTTGACGGTCTTAAGCGGGTCTATTTCGACGCCAATGCGCTTATCTATTATATCGAAGGCGCGGAGGAGTTCCAAAGCAGGATTGAGAAGCTGTTCCGGCATCTCGTGCAGGCTGGCGCGCGCCTGGTCACCAATGAGATCGCCGCCGCTGAATGCCTTTATGGCGCTTACCGCAGCAAGCGGGCCGATCTTGAGGTGCACTACCGCAATCTCCTGTTCGAGACGGGCGCGTTTGAGATCGCGCCTGTGAGTTTCGCGCTGCTTGACAGTGCCACGAAGACCGGCGCCGCGCTCGGAATGAAGCTGATTGACGCCACCCATGTTTGCGCCGCCATAGACTATTCATGCGATGCGCTGGTGACCAATGACCACAGCATAAGGACCGGCGAAGGGCTGCGCATCATCCGAGTCGCTGATCTTTGACAATTGAGTGAGACAGCGCAGAGTTGGCCGCCCCGCTTGCCTAGCGAAGGGTTCAAGATTCCAAGAATGCCGCCAGACGCGCGCTGACTGCCGATTCTGGCTTCAACTCACACTCCCAGATCACCAGCGCCCGCCACCCCCGCCCCTCCAACGCCGCCAGATTGCGCGCGTCGCGGGCGCGATTGCCTGCGATTTTCGCTTCCCAGAAATCGCGGTTTACCTTCGGCACGCGCGAACCGTGCTTGCAGTCATGCCCGTGCCAGAAACAGCCATGGACGAAGACGGCACATTTGCGGCCGATCCATGCAAGGTCCGGTCGGCCGGGAATGTCTTTGCGGTGCAGGCGGTAGCCGGGGGCGATGGTCCGGGCGATGCCGCGGACGAGAAGCTCGGGGCCGGTGTCGCGGGACTTGATGGCGCGCATGTTGGCGGAGCGGTCAGGGGTTGGCTGTGTCATCCTCGTCGTCTTCGGCGGCTTCCGGGGATTTTTTGGGGACGGCGCCCACCCCGCCCCAAGCAGCCAGCTGCGCGCCCGCCAGAAACTCCAGCCGCTGCGCCTGCACGAGAAGTGACCGGCGCAATCCCACACTGACCTGCCGCTCGGAAATCACCTGCGCCAACCGCGAAATCGTTTGCGCCCTCCTGGCAATGCGCACGTCAGCATGGCCGCGAATTTGGAGGACTTCTTCATTTACAATCTCCGCCCTGACGGGTGCCGGAATCCTTATCGCGAGGCTCGTTGGCGCCGGGTCTTTTTCATTGAGAACGGCACCAAATTTACTTTTGGCTATGCAAGCCCGGAAGACGGCCAATTCCAAGGCGTTTAAGTCAGCTTTGGCTCTCTCAAACTCAGGATTTTTCCGCCGCCTTTCCCCATCCAAAAGGGTTCTTTTCACACCATCATGTTCGACAAGCGGATACATTTCGATTGCGAAAACTTCAAATGGGTCGAGCACTGACATTGCAACTGCATCTGTGCGCTGGTTGGTGAGGTGCCTCCCAATACGGCTGCTGAGACCTTCGAAGGTCTGGCCGACATAGATCGGCTCGTAGTCATAGTCGAAAAAAGCATAGACGCCGCATGTGAAGGAGCCGATGTTTCTATTCGTGCCGAGGTAAGGAGTGTCGAAAGCGGCTTTGAGCGCCGCCCGCAGCTTTTGCGTTTCCAGACTGAGTGAAGGCTTCTTGCCGCGCGTCATCGTCACTCACTCCGCCGCGATCAGGGCGGAGTTGGTCTCGCTCAGAATACTCGTCAGCAATCTGTCCGCCAGATGACTGACTGTAGGCACAGCAAGCCCGTCACCCAGCAAATGATAGGTCTCATTGTAGACTTTCGGCAGATTGAACTCATCCGGAAGCCCCATCAGCCTCGCCGCTTCCCTGCCTGATAACAGCCGCGAACGAACGCTTTCATCTTTGACCACCATGATGAACTGGCGGCTTGATCCGCCACCCGGGGTGCGCAGACAACCCGCAATTCCGTCAAATCTCAGTTCGGCGCGCTGCCGCTTCACCCCGCCTTCGTCGGGACGGGTGCGGCGGTAAATGGTGCCGACTGTCGTCTTTCCAGACTTTTTAGCGGCTTCCAACCTTGCCAAACTCGGCGCCGACATCATTGAGACAAGCCGCTTTGTCTCATCTTGCGTGTGCCACCTCACATCCGAGGGGCTCTCCTCGATCAAATCGCCGAGCTTGGTGTTTGATTTTGCCGGCGGAGATAGCCGCCACCAAAGCCAAGCCGCCTTCAGGCGCGGCGGCAGAGCACCATGCGCGCGCTTCAGCGCTGCCGTCGCCCACATATCAGACGGCGATTCCTCGAGAAGATCGCCCGGAACATCCACATCCCCCCGCACCGCGACAATAAACAGCCTAGGCCGCGACTGCGGCACGAAATGCGCGGCGTCTATCACCAGCGCGCCGAAGCGGTAACCCAGCGCATGTAGCGCGCGGCATAGCTCTTCGAAATCCTTGCCTCCGTTGGAGGTAAGCGCTCCGGTTACGTTCTCCAGGACTAGTATTTTCGGCGCGCGGCGCGCGGCTCTTAGTCCGCTGATCAGCTGCCAGAAGCCCCAGAACGCGCCGGAGCGCTCGCCTTGCAGGCCCGCGCCATTACCGGCCAGCGACAGGTCCTGGCAAGGGAATGACGCCCATGCCAGATCGGCCTGACCGGGCAAGCCGTCGGTGGTCAGCTTGTGGATATCGCCGCAGACAATCTCCTTGTCTCCCCAGTTCGCCTTATATGCCTCGACCTTCTTCGCATCGAAATCATTGGCGAACAGGCATTGCCAGTCATTCCCCAGCCCGGCCCTTGCCATCCCGCCGCCGGCGAAGAATTCGTAAAATGTGTGTTTGCGCATGGCGGCGATTCATCCTTGTGGGCGGAGCTTACATTCGGCCCGCCGCCCGGTCCATGCCGATTGTGACCGTGCACCGCCGTCACCGTTCGACGATGGTAAGCTCAGCGTCCGGCAGAGGGCGCTGGAGCTTGACGGCTTCTTCGATCGGAGCTGTGAGCCATGCTTCGACCTCTTCCTGACTTGTCAGCAGAACCGGCATGGCTTTTGGGTGGATGGGGCGGACAATGCCGTTGGGCTCGCAGGTGAGGAAGCCAAACAGATCATGGGTCCCCTCACCTTCCTTCTTCTTGCGCACACCGCTCCAACGCGTCCAGATTCCGGCGAAAAAGAACAGCGGCTGATTGTCGTTGAGCGCGAACCAGAATTTCTTCTGCGCGCCTTTCTCGCCCGCCCATTCGCTGAACGCGGTGGCTGGCACGACGCAGCGGTGCTGTATGGAAAGCCAGGCGCGCCAATGCGGCGATTTCGGATTGCGGATGTTTGTGACGCCGCCGTCGGTGACGCCCTTCAGATATTGCGGCGGGGTCGGCATGCCCCAGCGGGCGTTGACCAATTCGCGCGCGCCGCCCTCGCCATTGCGCACGACGGGCGCGGCATAGTCGGGATAGATGTCGAGCGAGGGCGGCAGATTGCCGATCTGAGCCAGTAAAGCGCGGGTGAAGTCGAGAATCGCCTGCTGGTTTGTCGTGACATTGTAGAGATTGCACATGGCGGGCCTCAGATTTTCAAAACGAGTTTTCAAGCAGATTCAGTGGATTACAGCCATTTTTCAATGCGCTCCAGCGCCTCCGCCATTTCGCGCGGCTTGCCTGCGTAAGAGAAGCGCATGAAGCGGTGGCCTTTGACCGGATCAAAATCATGACCCGGCGTGGCGGCGACGAACGTTTCGGCGAGCATCTTTCTGGCGAAGGCCATGGAATCACCGGTGTGCTTCGACACATCGCACCATGCATAAAAAGCGCCGTCCATCGGGGCGGCCAAATCAAAGCCGAGGCGCGGCAGGCGGTCCATCAGCAGTTTCCGGCTTTCGCCATATCTGGCCTTGACCGTTTCAAGTTCCGCAGTCCCTGAAAACGCCTCCACTGCGGCAATCTGAGACAGTTCGGGCGGCGAGATGTAGAGGCTCTGCGCGATGCGCTCGACCGGGCGGACCAGCGCCTGCGGCAGCACCATCCAGCCGATGCGCCAGCCCGTCATGCAGTAATATTTTGAGAAGGAGTTGATGATTGTGACATTATCGCTGATGGAAAGCGCGGTCTGGTCGGGGCCGACATGCGACAGGCGGTGATAGATTTCATCGGAAATGACGCCAATGCCCAATTCCTCCGCCGCCAGAACCAGCGCATTCATTTCATCCGCCTGCATTGTCGCGCCGGTGGGATTGGCCGGACTGGCGAAGAGCAGGCCTTTCAAGGGCTTTTCTAGGTGCGCCGCCCAGAGGCGGCCGGCGGTCAGGCCGCCCCCGCCCGGACCAACCGGGATCTCGACGACCTCAATGCCAAGCGCCGTCATGATGTTGCGGTAGGCGGGGTAGCCGGGACGGGTGATTGCGACACGGTCGCCAACGTCAAACATGGCGAGGAAGGCCAGATTGAAGCCTGACGAGGAGCCTGTCGTCACCGCGACACGCGCCGGATCGACCACGACGCCGTAACGCTCCAAATAATGAAGGGCGATGCGGTTGCGCAGCGCATCGATGCCGAGGGCGTTGGTGTAGCCGAGGCGGCCCTGCTCCAGCACTTTGCGCGCCGCTTCCAAAACCGGCCTTGGCGCGGGATCGGAGGGCTGGCCGACGGCCATGGAAATAACTGGCTTTCCCAACGCGGCCAGACGGTTCGCCTCCGCCAGCACGTCCATCGCATGGAAGGGTTCAACGGCGCTGCGGCGCGAAACGGTCAAAATTGGCTTCTCCCGGCAATATCAGCCGCAGATTTGCCCGAAAGCCATGCGCATCACAAGTTCGTATGCCGGGACAAACCGGCTTTTTCCTGCGTCCTGATTGGGTTACTCTCACCGCCATGATCTATAACGGCCACCATTCCATGCGACCCGCGATCCAGCTGCTGTTCGCGGCCCTTTTGCTTTGCGCGCTCCCCGCGCGAGCCGTGGCGCAGGAGAATAACAGGGTTTCAATTATCCGCGACGCGGAGATAGAGCGGCTGATCCGCGACTATGCGCGGCCGATCATCAAGGCGGCTGGGCTTGGCAAGGGCGCGATTGACATTGTCCTGGTCAACGATCCGACGTTCAACGCCTTTGTCAGCGGTCGGCGGATGTTCATCCACACAGGCGCAATTTTGAGGGCCGAGACGCCCGGCGAGATCATCGGTGTGATCGCCCATGAGACCGGGCATATGGCGGGCGGTCATCAGTTCCGTCTGCGGCAGAGGGCCGAGACGGCGGAGAAGCTCTCGGTGCTCTCCACCATTCTGGGCATGGGCGTCACGGTCGCGGGCGCCGCTACCAAGAATGACGGGCTGGCGGGCGTCGGGGGCGGACTGGCGGCCGGCGGCGTCGAGGCGGCTCGGCGCTCGCTGCTCAGCTACCAGCGCGGCGAAGAGACGACGGCGGACCGTTCGGCCATCGAATATCTCAACCGCACACAGCAATCGGCTGCGGGCATGCTGCGCACATTTGAGCGCTTCGCCGACGCGCTGGCGCTGTCGGGCGCGCGGGTTGATCCCTACCGGATCAGTCATCCGCTGCCGCAGGACCGGATCGCAGGCCTGCAGACGCTGGCGCAGGAGAGCCCTTATTTTGACAAAAAGGACCCGCCGGAACTGCAATTGCGCCACGACATGGCGCGGGCCAAGATCGCTGTTTACACTATTGGCGGCAATGTGATTCCACGCCTGTTCCGCAAGGACCCAAAGGGCGTCGGCGCGCGTTATGGCATGGCGCTGACAGCCTTTCTCTACGGATCGCCCAAAGCGGCTCTCGCCAAAACGGATGCGCTGATTAAGGAATTGCCGGGCAATCCTTATCTGTATGAACTGCGTGGCGACACGTTGATCAAGCTGAACAAAGCGGCAGATGCGGCGACCGCTTATCAGCGTGCGATAAAGCTTGACCCGGAAAGGTCGTCTTTGCTGCAGGCAGGCTATGGTCAGGCGTTGCTTTTGAGTGGAAATCCGGAAGCGGCGAAAAAAGAACTGAAAGCAGCGCTTTCGCGCGACAGGGACAATATGGCCGGCTACCAATATCTTGCACTGGCTTATGGCCAGACCGGCGATGTGGCCAATGCCGAGCTGGCCACCGCCGACATGCACTATTATGGCGGCGACATGAATCAGGCCCGGATTTTCGCGGCGCGCGCCCAGCGGCAGCTGAAGACCGGCTCACCGGGATGGTTGCGGGCGGAAGACATAATCAGCAACAAGCCGAAAAAGAAAAAGTAGCGCGCTGTGAACCATTTGGCCCCATAGCGGCACGACAGGACATGAACTGGAGAAATTGAATGCGCAAACTCATCCTCGCCTCCCTCGCCGCCCTTTCGATGGGTTTTGCCGCGTTCTCAGCGCCTGCAGCCATTGCCGAGAGCGCAGACAAGGCCGCGATTGAAAAAATTGTCCGGGAGTATCTGCTTGCCAATCCTGAAATCCTCGTGGAGGTGCAGGACGCGCTGACCGCCAAGCGCGAGAAGCAGGAGAAGATCACCCGCGACAAGGCGATCACTGCATCCGGCGACGCCATATTCTCGGCTTCGGCCGACGCCGTCATCGGCAATCCGAAGGGCGATGTCACGGTCGTCGAGTTTTACGATTACAATTGCGGCTACTGCAAACGCGCGCTGAGCGACATGGACGCAATGGTCAAAGCCGATCCAAATCTCAAGTTTGTGTTGAAGGAATACCCGATCTTGGGCGAAGATTCGCTGAAGGCGCACGTCGTGGCACAGGCGTTCAAGAAGCTGATGCCGGAGAAATACGGCGCGTTCCACCGCACGCTGCTTTCCGGCGAGCGGGCGACGGAAGACAGCGCCATGGCGGTCGCAACGCAGCTGGGCGCCAATGAGACGGACCTTCGCAAGGGCATGAGCGATCCGGCGATTTCGATTCTGTTTGACCAGAATCATCAGCTTGCAACGGCGCTCAACATCACTGGCACGCCGTCCTATGTCATCAAAGACGACGTGGTTTTCGGCGCGATGGGGGCGGATGTGCTGTCCGGCAAGGTCGCCAATGTGCGTAAATGCCAGAGCACGGTCTGCTGACTGCCCGCCAAAGCATGTGGACAATCCAAGAAGTAGCTTTTAAGCGGTAAGACCCGCGTCTACACGATTGGCAGAGACACGGCTGGGAGGCGCAGCGTCTGAGATTGGCCACGACAAAGAAAATCCTTGTTCTGAACGGACCCAATCTCAACCTTCTGGGCGTGCGCGAGCCTGCGGTCTATGGCAATTTGGATCTTAATGGCCTCAAGGCGCTCGTGGAGGCAGAGGCCAAGGCGCTGGGCGTTGCCGTTGATTTCCGACAGACCAACATTGAAGGCGAGCTGGTGACCTGGATACAGGAAGGCGGGCTTTCGGGGACGGGCATTGTCCTGAACCCCGGCGCCTACACGCACACCTCAATTGCCTTGCACGACGCGATAAAGGGCTCGAACGCCATTGTGGTGGAGGTGCATCTGTCCAATGTGCATGCGCGTGAAGAATTCAGACACAAAAGCTTTGTCTCGCCAGTTGCCAAAGGGGTAATCTGCGGCTTTGGCGCGGACGGTTACATCATGGGATTGCGGGCGCTTGCCGCTTTGTGATCTATGCGGAGCGAAACAATAAAGGGAAACGCACATGGCGGGCAAATCCTCAGTGATTGACCAGGCTGTCATCCGTGATCTGGCGGCGATACTGAAAGAGACCGATCTGACGGAAATCGAGGTTGAGCAGGGCGAGCTGCGCATCCGCGTCTCGCGCGCCGGAACTGCGGCGGCGCCCGCGCCGGTTCAGCACTATGCCGCGCCTCAGGCCGCCGCGCATGTTTCCGCCCCGGCGGCGCCCGCCGCCGCAGCTGCGGCTTCAATAAATGGCGTGCCCTCGCCGATGGTCGGCACTGTTTATTTTGCCGCCGCTCCCGGAGCCGATCCTTTTGTGCAGATCGGCTCGAAGGTGAAGGAAGGTCAGACTATACTCATCATCGAGGCGATGAAGACGATGAACCAGATCGCCTCGCCGCGCTCGGGCACGGTGACCGCGATATTAGTCGAGGACACAAGTCCGGTTGAATATGGCGAGATGCTGATGGTCATCGAATAAGTAAGGGATCAGCTGAATGTTTCAAAAGATCCTGATAGCCAACAGAGGCGAGATTGCGCTCCGTGTTTTAAGGGCCTGCCGCGAGCTTGGCATCAAGACGGTGGCCGTCCACTCCACGGCGGACGCCGACGCGATGCATGTGCGGCTGGCCGACGAAAGCGTCTGCATCGGACCTCCGCCATCGCGCGATTCCTATCTCAACATTCACCAGATCGTCGCGGCATGTGAAATCACCGGCGCGGACGCTATCCATCCCGGCTACGGCTTTCTGTCGGAAAACGCCAAATTCGCCGACATTCTAGAAGCCCACAAAATCACATTCATTGGCCCGACCGCGGACCATATCCGCATCATGGGCGACAAGATCGAGGCCAAGCGCACCGCCAAGCGGCTCGGCATCCCGGTTGTTCCCGGCTCTGAGGGCGGCGTGTCGGACGAGGCGGAGGCGGCGCGTATCTGCGCCGACATTGGCTATCCGGTCATCATCAAGGCGACGGCCGGCGGCGGCGGGCGCGGCATGAAAGTGGCGCGCAACGAGGGCGATCTTGCCATCGCGCTGGCCACGGCGCGCTCGGAAGCGGGCGCGGCGTTTGGCAACACGGAAGTCTATATCGAGAAATATCTGCAAAAGCCCCGGCATATCGAAGTCCAGGTCATGGGCGACGGCGCAGGCGCGGGCGTGCATCTGGGAGAGCGCGACTGTTCGCTGCAAAGGCGGCATCAGAAGATTTGGGAAGAGGCGAACTCCCCTGCCCTCAACGCCGAAGAGCGCGACAAGATCGGCATGATCTGCGCCAACGCAATCGCCGGGCTCGGCTACCGCGGCGCGGGCACAATCGAGTTTCTCTACGAGGACGGCGAGTTCTATTTCATTGAAATGAACACGCGCCTGCAGGTCGAGCACACAATCACCGAGGCCATCACCGGCATCGACATCGTGCACGAACAGATCCGCATCGCCTCCGGCGGCGGGCTATCGATGAGGCAAAGCGACATCAAGTTTTCCGGCCACGCGATTGAATGCCGCATCAACGCCGAAGACCCGCGCACCTTTGTTCCCTCGCCTGGCAAAATCACGCATTACCACACGCCGGGCGGTCTCGGCATCCGCATCGATTCAGGCGTTTACGCGGGTTACAAGATTCCGCCCTACTACGATTCAATGGTTGGCAAGCTGATCGTTCATGGGCGCACGCGCGTCGAATGCATGATGAGGCTGCGGCGGGCCCTGGATGAATTTGTTATTGACGGCATCAAGACCACGCTGCCTCTGTTCCGCGAGCTGGTCGGCAATGCTGACATAGCCAATGGCGATTACGACATTCATTGGCTGGAAAAGTACCTCGCTGACACAGCAGAATGAGCGCATTCGGCATGAAGCCGGTTGAAATTGACCCTGATCTTCTGCTGCAGGCCTACGCAATGGGCATGTTTCCGATGTCGGAAGACGCGGACGACGACCAAGTTTTCTGGGTGCAGCCAGAAAAGCGGGGAGTAATTCCGCTAGACAGCTTTCATGCGCCGAAAAGCCTTTTGAAAACCGTGCGGCAAGGCCGGTTCGATATCCGAATCGACCATGATTTTGATGCCGTGCTGGAAGGATGCGCCGAATCAAAGGCCGGGCGGGAGCGCACATGGATCAACAGCACGATCCGCAGCGCCTGCCACAAGCTCTTCATGCGTGGCCACTGCCACACGGTCGAGGCCTATTTTGACGGCGGTCTTGCCGGCGGTCTCTATGGCGTTTCGCTCGGCGGCGCGTTTTTTGGCGAAAGCATGTTTTCGCGCAAGACCGACGCCTCGAAAGTCTGTCTGGTCCATCTTTTTGAACGATTGAAACTGAGACGGT
Organism: Phyllobacteriaceae bacterium; assembly: GCA_031373225.1. Classification (GTDB taxonomy): domain Bacteria; phylum Pseudomonadota; class Alphaproteobacteria; order Rhizobiales; family Rhizobiaceae; genus JANOYJ01. The sequence goes on from JANMMM010000328.1 coordinate 18,770, forward strand.
TCCAGCTTTTGGACACTCAGTTTCTGACAGCGCATCTGGCAAAGTTTGGCGCCGTGGAAATATCCAGGAGAAAGTATGATAAACTGCTTGCCGCCGCGCTCAAATGTGAGGCCCGCTTTTATCCCTAAGCTTCAGAAAAATATCAGCTCTTTGACGGATCTGGAACTTCTGTCTGTTGCTTACAGCTCTTGAGCCACACATCATAAACCGCGTGCTCGACGGCGTTGAGGCCTGGACTGTCGGCGAACATCCAGCCGGTGAAAATCCGGCGGATTTTGCGGTCGAGGGTGATTTCATCGACTTCGACAAAGGAAGTGGTCTTCGGCGTTTCAGTCTCAGGCCGCGAATTGCAAATGCGCGGCGTCACCTGCAAGGCGCCGAACTGCACTGTCTCATTGATATAGACATCAAATGTGATGATGCGCCCCGTGATTTTGTCAATTCCGGAGAACTCGGCGACGGGATTATGAATAATTTCATCCGCGCCGGCCACGATTTCTGGCGCGCCCGCGAAAACAGCCATGGCCATTGAAAAAAGCGCGGAGCGGAACAGGATGGCAGAGGGCATGCGTCGGAACCGTCAGGCGTCAATCGGTGCGGCACTCTAGTCTGCGCCGCGTCAACAGTCCGTTAACCGTCAATTGTGGCAAACCATGCCGCTGACCAAAAATTTGCGGGGAAAGTCTCAGCTGCGGGGCGTCCATGCGTCATAGTCGCCGGTTGCCTTTGGCCGCGCGCCGCTGTTCGCCATCGATCCCCGGGGCCGGTAGGCGGCGGCGGAGCCGGTGAGGTTAGGCTGGTGCGGCTTCTGCCAGTCGCGCGCCGCATAATTGTCATTCGAGGGCGCCACGTCTGTCCTGTGATGCATCCAGCCGTGCCAGCCGGACGGGATGGCGGAGGCTTCGGCATAATCCTTGTAGATCACCCATCGCCGTGTGCGGCCTTCTGAATCATTGCCGCCTTGGTAATAGACATTGCCAGTCTCATCTTCACCAACGCGGGTTCCGTTTCGCCAAGTGTGAAAGCGCGTGCCGAGCGTCTGGCCGTTCCACCATGTGAAGAATTGCAAGAAAAATTTCGACATGCGGCGCACCCTTGATCCTGCGCAGCTTATGGCGCGAAGCGCGGTGCAAGTCCAGATGGCCATGGGGGATTTCGGGCCGGCATCGCAGGTTCGGCGGGCGCTTGGCGGCTTTTTTCACACGTCACCACTTTGGGTGAAGCTGCCGATTGTTTCGAGGTGCTAAAACATCCCGGCGCAGCCAGTGCAACTGCCGATGCATTGCGAAGCCGATACAGTCGGCAGCAATCTCATGGCAGTTTATTGCCGAAGCGCGTGTGTGAACCAAACGGACGCTTGCCGACACACACATCACGGCGTTGCGGATCAACGAGATGAACTGGCTAGGAAATGACGATGCAGAACTTGTGCCATCAGCCGCTTCCCGATCTGGTCGGAGCCATTTACGATTGTATTCCTGACAGTTCGCTTTGGGCAGAAACGCTCGACCGCATAAGAAGCGCTTGGGATGGTGAGCTGGCGACGCTGGGAGTCATTGATTCCTGCAAGGGCGCGCTTCGCCTTTCGGTCACGTGCGGAAAAGCCGAGCTGCTCGATCCGCTCCTGCGCTACAGCCCGGAAGACGTGCCGTTTTACTCGGCTGTTTCGAAAATGGAGCTGGACCTGCCACAGACTGTGGACACGATCTATGCCCTGCAGGGGCCCGACACGCGCGAAAAATGGCTGTCGAGCCGGGCGGCGACGGAATGGGCCATCCCAAACCGCATTGATGATTTCCTGTGGGTTCCGGTGATGCGCCAGGCGTCGCGCGTCGGCTCGCTTGTCGTGATGACCAACAAGGACCGGCCGCCGATTAGCGCCGGGGACATTCACGCTCTGGCGCTGATTGCGCCGCATGTGCGCCGCGCCGTGACAATCGGCGATCTGTTTGAAAGCGAACGGCGCAAGGGCGAGATTTTCCGCGACGTGGTCGATTGCCTGGCGCATCCGGTTTTGATCGTCAGCGCCGAGATGCAAATCATCTTTGCCAATCTTGCCGCCGAGGCGCTGCTGCAGGAGAAAATGGCGATCCGCTCACTGCGCGGCCATCTTTCATTCCCTTACCTTCCAGCCAACAGAGCGGTTTCAGCCGCCGTCGTGACGGGAAATCAGAACGAATTCGAGCTGGGACCCGCAGGGATTAATGTGCCGCTCGCGCTCGTTGAAAAACCGATGGTGGCGCATGTCATGCCGCTGGCGCAGCGCGATCCGTCGGCCCGCGTAGCCCAGCATGCCGCCGCCGCGATCTTCATCGCCTCACCCGGAGAAACGCCGCTGCCGGCAATGGACGCGATTGCCGCGCTGTTCGGCCTGACCGCGGCGGAGAAACGCGTTGCCGTGCAGATTGCTCATGGAAAGACGCGGCAGGAGATCGCGCTGGCGAGCGGCGTTTCGGACGGCACCGTAAAGACTCAGCTGACTTCGATTTTCGGCAAAACCGACACGCGCGACCAGCGTGGGCTGGAACTGTTGATGCGTGAACTGACGCCGCCGGTGCGGCCGCATTAGGCCGGTTTGATCTCCCGCGCGGGGGATGCGCCACCGGCCATGAGCTGCTCAGCGCTTTTAGAGGGACATAAACCAAGGGCGACGCCCCAAGGAGGTTATGATGCGCTTACATTTCGCTCTCGCAATTGCGTCGGCAGTTTTGATCGGGCTTTTGAACACAACTAATATCGCGTCCGCCAGACAAAAATTACCCAAACTTGGCGGCTGCACCTCCGCGCAGTACCAATCTGCGCAGGCTCAAGCTTGTCTCAACGATACGACTAGCGAGCACCACCTGGAATTCTCAGGCGGGATCATGTCTTGCTGCAACGACGAGGAAGATTCAAACGGTTTACCGGAAGGCTTCTGCATCGAAATCACCAGTAAGACAGGCATTCCAAACCGGACCGACACGGTGAAGCCAAAAGTCATTTCACCCTGATTCCGTGATTTTTCCGCTAATCTTGCAAGCGCGTGGAAAGGCTCCCGACGCGTGACACCGTCAAAGCGCCGCTGGCCGAAATTTTCGGCAAGACCGACATGCGCGATCCGCGTGGGCTGGAACTGTTGATGCGTGAACTGACGCCGCCGGTGCGGCCGCATTAGCTTACTTCGAAAATCTGACCCGAATATCAGCCGCATCACCAATTCGAGTGATGCGCAGACCCATCGCCGCGTGTTCTTATTCGTCCGGTGGGCGCTTCCCGGCACGGGACAGAGTTTGGAGAAGCAACATGAAAACAATCCTTTTGATTTCCGCCGCGCTTTTGGCGTTCAGCACCACCGCACAGGCGTCTCCTGTCGACGAGATGGTCAAGCAAGGCTTTGCGTGCGATCCGGGCACGCGCGGCGAAGTGATCTGCCGCAAGGACGGCGCGCCGTCAAAAATCTGCGACGCAGAAGGCTCCTGCTTCCGCATTGTGTATGAAAAAGGCATGCAGGACCGAGACGCTATCTCCACCGGCAGCATATACGGCGGAATCCGGCGCACGCAGTCAAACGAGCTGTCCGAATATTGAGCTCAGGCCTTGCGGCTTTCCTTCGGGATCAAATCCATCGGCCGGCCAAAGCCTTTCAGGTCCTGAAACCTGCGCATAAAGGCTTCGACATTGGGAAAATCCCTGATCTCGAAGCCGCCCTGCCCTGCAAGCTCAAGAACGCCATAGACATCTATATCGGCGATCGAAGCCCGGCGTCCGACCAGCCACTTGTGCTCCGCAAAATGGTCTTCCAGCACCTTGAGCGCCGCCAGGCCTTCCGTGTTGTACATTTCTGCCGCAAGCTGGCCGAACTGGCGGAAGCCGAGCCGCTGGCCGCGCAGCCGGTAGAGCGGCGGGGCGAGCCGGTCGAGGTCCCAGTACATCCATTCGCGCATCTCGATGCGCTCCTCCGCCGACTGGCCGCCATATTTGCCTGTGCGGTCGGCGAGCATTTCGAGGATCGACGGCGCCTGACGGTAGACACGGCCGGTCTTGTTATCGACGACCGAAGGCACCTGTCCGAGAGGATTGAGCTTCAGATAAGGCGGTTGCTTTGCGTCGGTGCGCGGCATTGTCCAGACAAAGTCAAACTGAAGCTCCATCAGCGACAGGCCGAGTGCAGCTTTGTAGGTCGGGCCGGAGAAATTGACGCCGTAAAGAGTAAAGGCAGTGGCCATAACGATCCCCCGGTTGAGTCCCAGCCCAAGGGAATCACGGCTTTGCGGCGGGGTCAAGACATACCGGCGCAAGCAGACAAATTAGCCGCCATGCCCCCAGCCGATTGCAACGGCGCCGCCAAAGGCGTATTCTCACCTCGGTCCGCGGACTCTGAACTGGGAGGCTTTAATGGCTGAAGCCAAGAAGCAGGAAGTGCGTCTGGTTGCTGAAGCGGACGAGGGATTCTCATTTAGAATTGTCGACCCCGAAACCGGCAGGGAAATGACCCGCGCCGAAGTTGAGGAACTGCAGAAAGTCTATCCGCCCAAGCAGGCAGTCAGAACCAAATCGCTGAGCGCGTCCAGCGTCAAACTGTGCGGCGAAGGCGACAGCTGGCTGAACCTGTTGTCGAACATATCCGGCTTTCCAAAGACACTTTTCGACATTCTCGGCGAAACATTTCCGGCGCGCAATCTGGCCTTTCCGGGCGACACATTCGATGAGGTTCTGGCCGCCAAACAGTATAGGTCAGTGTTGAAATCCGGGCTCTACCGGGTCTTCATTTTTTCGGGCGGCGGAAATGACATATTGGGCGGCGGCGGCCTGACCAGCCTGCTTCTGAAAAAGTCCGAAGGAAACGGTTCGGGCGATCCCGCCGACTACGTCAATCAGCAGACCATGAAACAGGTGATGGGAAGGCTTGGAAAAGGCTATCGGCAGGTCGCCAAGGAGGCCAAGGTGTTTGAACCTAACATACGCATGCTGATCCACGGCTATGACTACGCCCTGCCGCGCAAAAACGGAAAATGGCTCGGAACGCCGATGCAGGCGAAGGGCTATGCGCATGACGAGCCTATCGCGCCGAAAATCATCGCCTATCTGGTGGACCGGTTTGCAGATGTCCTGAAATCCGTCGCGCAGGACAATGCGCATGTGCGCCACATTGATGCGCGCGGCACGGTGAAAAGCCGCTGGCATGACGAGCTGCATCCCAAAGAGGCGGCGGCGCGGGATGTGGCGGCGCTGTTCCGAAAGGAAATCGGCAAGCTGCTGGTTTCTTGACTGCATCCCCCGCGCGGGGGATGAAAGATCGATTTCTTCAGTGTTTCATGGGTGCGTCAGACACTCAGGGCCGGGAAGGACGAGAACCATGACCCGTTTTGGAATGGGAATTATTGCAATGGCTGCAATCAGCATGACGCCATTGGCGGCGGCGCGCGCGGCTGACGGCCTCAAGCTGCTCGCTCAGACGCAGCAGCTCAAAGCCCAGCAGATGGACGAAGAGCCTGCCGCGACGCCGGTCAAGCAAACTGTCAGGAAGATCGCGCCCGGAAAGCTTTCCAGAGGCGGCATCGTCAAGGGCGGCGCGGTTCAGGAACTGTCGGCGCAGGACTGCACGAATGTCGGCGGAAAGGTTATCACGGTCACGGACAACCGCTGCGGCGCGTCGGGGAAATATTGCCGGATGCCGGACACCAATGCGGTGTGCATTGACATTCTGAACTGAGGTCAGCGCGCTGGTTTTTCCATGATCAGCGCGGCGATGCCTGATTGACCGTCTCCGCAGTTTTCGGTGCGGCTCACGGTTTCAAACCCCCCGCGCTCATAAAACCGCACCGCCTTTGTGTTGGCCGCCTCCACTTCCAGCCGGATCGCTTGGGCATCCGGAAACGCCGCCTCGATCTCGCCAAGCATCTCCTTGCCAAGCCCCCGCCCCTGCGCTTCCGGCAGGACGTAGAGCCGGTGCAGCATGACGAAGGCGGGATCAGACTGGCTGGCAAAAGCCATCCCCACGAGTCCTAAGGGCCCCTCGGCGACAATGAATTCAGAATAGGGCTTGGCAAGGCGCGCCTTCAGACTGGGCATTGAATGCCAGTCGGCGGTGATCACGCTGACGCGCTCGACACCGTAAATCGCATCATAGGTGGCGTGCCAGCAGACACCGAGCAGTTTTTGCACGGCTGGAAGATCGCGTTCGCTGGCGGTGCGGACGAAAGTGCTCATGAAAATTCCGGTTCCAACATTCCCTCAACGCGCATTGCTCAACAGGCCTCATCTGGTTAGCATTCTGGCGCAGGAGACAGGAAAATGAAAGCAGTCCGGCTCGAAGGCGTCGATCAGATATTCGTCCGCGAGGTTGCGAAGCCCGTTCCGGGGCCGGACGAGCTTCTGGTCAGGGTCGAAGCCTGCGGCATCTGCGGCACGGACCGGCATCTGCTGCATGGCGAGTTTCCATGCACGCCGCCGGTGACGCTGGGCCATGAATTCTGCGGCATCATTGAGGCTGTCGGCTCAGACGTGTCAGGCCTTGCCATCGGTTCCCGCATCACCGGCAATCCGAACATCCACTGCGGGCGCTGCGACCAGTGCCAGGTCAACCGCGTCAATCTGTGCCGGAACCTCTCGGCCATCGGCATCCACCGCGACGGCGGGTTCGCCGACTATGTGATTGTGCCGCAGAAGCAGGCTTATGCCCTGCCCCTCAGCCTCGACCCGCTTCACGGCGCGTTCTGCGAGCCTCTGGCCTGCTGCCTGCACGGAATTAACATGGCGCAGATCAAGACAGGATATTCGGTGATTGTGCTCGGCGGCGGCGTCATCGGGCTTCTGACCGTGCAGCTGGCGCGGCTGTCAGGGGCGGCGCCGGTCGTGCTCGTGACGCGGCAGGAATCGAAGCGGCAACTTGCGGAGACGCTGGGCGCAACGCACGCGATAGACCCCGGCGCGGGTGATGTGACCGCACAGATTTCCGGGCCCTCCGGCATTCTTCCGGGCGGCGCGGATGTTGTGATCGAATGCGCGGGCGTTGCAGACACCGTGGAACAGTCGGTCCGCCTCGCACGCTCAGGCGGAACGGCGGTGATTCTCGGCGTCATGGCGCAGGGGGCGAAAGTCTCGTTCGAGCCTTTTGACATCCTGTTCCGCGAGCTGCGCGTGCTGGGTTCGTTCATCAATCCCGACACGCATGGACGCGCGGCGGCGATGATTGCATCCGGCATCATCAAAGTGGCTCCGCTGATTTCCCGGACCATTCCCCTCAGCGAGGCACCGGAGGCGATCCGCAATCCGGCGCGGCCTGGCGAGGTGCGGGCGCTGGTGGTTCCTGCCTGAGATATTTCAGAGTGCAACACTTCTTCACCCGTGCGGGAGATGCGTCACGCCGCCGCGCATGATTTTGTGCGCGCATTGTGGGGCTTCCGACAAGGAGTCTTTGAAATGCGCAACTTTCAAACGCAGCATCGCAGCTGCACACTTGCATCCCTGTTCAGCGGCGCGGCCCTGGCGGCCAATTTAGCCCTCGCAACTGCGGCGCTGGTTCCAATGACCGGGCCGAGCTTTGCCCTGCCTAAATCCTGCATCATCCGCAGCTATTTCCCGACAGCGGAAATGGACAATCAAGTCGGCATGCGCAGCTCATGCCCGGGGGCCAACAAATGGGGCAAGGTCACGAAGTTTGTCGAGGTTGAGACCGTTGACCTCGTGCCCGACGGTCCCAGCGGCCCGGGCGGCGGACCCGGCAGGCTGCCTTGCGAATTCCTGGCGTCAGGCTGCTCGAACCTGCCGGAGCTGCGACACTGACAGCGCTCAGTCAGCCTCCCGCCTGCACCACGCCGCAGGCGGGAAACCGGTCCACGTTCGGAAAGGAAAGGCCATGAAGACCAATCTCATTTTTGCTCAGTCCGCGCTGATTCTAGCTCTTCTGGCATCGCCGGCATCCGCCTTCAAATGCGAATCAGGGTCGGGGACCATCTTCTCTCCCGCCGAATGCAACTGCAGCGGAACGGCTGACTGCAAGGACATGCGGAAATCCAAAATGTGCAAGGGTGATCTCGACTGCAAGCAAGGCAAATGCTCCTGCACGGCGGCGCTCAGACCGGCTGACGGCAGCGGGATCAAGAAGCGCGTGACGGAGGGAGTGTTGAAGAAGACAGCCCCGCTGACGGCTCAATAAGGGCGCGCGGGTTGTCAGGAGAGTCCGCCTACTCCAGCCCGAGCCTGGCCTTCACCAGATCGCTCACAGCCTGCGGGTTGGCCTTGCCGCCGGTGGACTTCATCACTTGGCCGACAAACCAGCCGGCAAGGCTTGGTTTTTCCTTCGCCTTGGCGACCTGATCGGGGTTGGCCGCGATGATGTCATCGACCGCTTTCTCGATCACGCCGGTGTCGGTGACCTGTTTCATGCCGCGGCTTTCAACGATCTGGCGCAGATCGCCGCCATCGGCATAGACGATTTCGAACAGGTCTTTGGCAATCTTGCCCGATATTGTGCCGTCCTTGATGAGATCGACCACTGCGCCGAGCTGAGCGGGGGAAACGGGTGAGGATTCAATGCTTTGGCCGGCTTTGTTCAGAGCGCCGAGCAGGTCGTTGATGACCCAGTTCGCCGTTGCCTTACCGTCGCGGCCCTTGGCGACCTGCTCGTAATAATCGGAAATGGCCTTTTCCGAGACCAGGATGGAGGCGTCATAGGCGGATAGGCCCTGCTCCGAAATAAGGCGCATTCGCTTGTCGTCGGGAAGCTCCGGCAGTTTGACCCGCAGCGCCTCGATGAAGGCGTCGTCGAATTCGAGCGGCAGCAAATCCGGGTCGGGGAAGTAGCGGTAATCGTGCGCCTCTTCCTTGGAGCGCATCGAGCGGGTTTCGCCTTTGGCGGCGTCGTACAGCCGGGTTTCCTGGTCAATGGATCCCCCATCTTCGAGGATGGCAATCTGACGGCGGGCTTCGTAATCGATGGCCTGTCCGACAAAGCGGATGGAGTTCACGTTCTTGATCTCACAGCGCGTGCCGAATTCGCCGCCGGGCTTGCGCACGGACACATTGACATCGGCCCGCATTGAACCTTCGTCCATATTGCCGTCGCAGGTTTCGAGATAACGCAGGATCATGCGCAGCTTGGTGAGATAGGCCTTGGCCTCATCGGAGGAGCGAAGGTCGGGCTTGGAGACGATTTCCATCAGCGCCACGCCCGAGCGGTTGAGGTCCACGTAAGACATGGTTGGGTGCTGGTCGTGAAGCGACTTGCCGGCGTCCTGCTCCAGATGCAGCCGCTCAATGCCGATTTCGACCTCCTCGAACTGCCCCTGCCGGTCCGGCCCGACCGAGACCAGCACCTTGCCCTCGCCGACGATGGGCTGCTTGAACTGTGAAATCTGGTAGCCCTGCGGCAGGTCCGGGTAGAAATAGTTCTTGCGGTCAAACACCGACTTCTTGTTGATTTCAGCCTTCAGCCCCAGCCCGGTGCGCACGGCCTGTTTGACGCATTCCTCATTGATGACTGGCAACATGCCGGGCATAGCCGCATCGACCAGCGAGACATGGCTGTTTGGCGCACCGCCAAAATCCGTCGAAGCGCCGGAGAAGAGTTTCGAGTTAGACAGCACCTGCGCATGCACTTCGAGGCCGATCACCACTTCCCAATCGCCGGAAGCGCCGGGGATGAAGCGTTTGGGATCGGGCGTGCGGGTGTCGATAAGGGTCATGGGCTAAGCTTTTTCTCTGAAGGAGGCCGGATTGTTCGCTATCGGAAGCCCTGCTTCAAGGCAAGCGCCGCAGCGGCGCGGTGTTGTCTGCCCATTAAGCAGGCAGTGAAGACCGCAATGAGGCAGAACGCGCGCTTTCTGGCGAAAAAGCGGCAGACACGATGTTTTGAAGAGTACGAAAATCTCTTGATAACAACAGCTTAGCCATTTTTGAAAATTAACAATCCTTAATTGGCAAACCCCGTTTTCAATACCCAGATTCCTGCTGTCAGCAGCGGACGGCAGCTCCCAACGACCGTCCGCGATGCTGCAATTGAAGGAGACACATTATGAGAAACGCATCAAAAACCGCCCTTATTGCCGCCGCCGCGCTTGTCGGGATTTCAAGCCTTGCCCCGGCCTTTGCGCAGGAAACTGGCTCGATCAACCCGGCTGCGGTCACAATCCAGAGGATTGACGCTTTGAGCAATGACGAAGAGCGCACCTATGACAATCTCAGCCAAGGCCAGTTGGCTGCCGTGCAGGAACAGGTCAATGCCAATCCTGCCCTTGTCGGCGCACTCCGCGCCAAGGGCGTCAACGTCAACAGCGTGGTGCGCGTCATTGAATTTCCCAATGGCTCGGCTCTCGTTTATCAGCGCTAATTTCTGACACGCGTGAAGCCTCCCCGGCATTTCGGGGAGGCTTTTCGAACCCGGCGGTCCCTCCTTGCCATTGCTCCGCATCGGCGCGACACTTCGCCTCGACCGCATGAGAAGGAGGCGCATATGAAAGACGGAGCTTTGCACCATGTGGCGCTGGTCACCAGGGACCTGCCCCGCGCCATTGAATTTTACCGCGATGCGCTCGGGCTCAAGCAGGTCGCCCGCCCGCCGTTCAAATCGCAGGGCGCTTGGATGTTCCGCGACACACTCGAAGTGCATCTGATTGCCCATGCGGGCGGCAATTTCCGCAGCAACAATCTGATCGACATTGACGACGCGCATTTCGCCATCCGGGTCGAAGACTTTGAGGGCGCGATGACGAAGCTTGCCGCGCACGGCTTCCGCGAGGACGCGCCGGAGGGCGATCCAAAGCGCATCCGTATTATCCGCCAAGGCGTGGCGGGCTTTCCGCAGGCCTATTTCCTTGATCCCGACTGCAACATCATCGAGATCAACGCGGCGCGCTGAATGAGGCTCAGCGTTTTCTGGCCGTCCCGAAGAGATGTTTGAACAGCGTTCCGCCGAAGAAACGGTTGCCGATGATGAAGTAAGCCACGATCAGCGCAAGCAGCGCCAGCGCCGGCGTCCCAGTCAGATTCCAGCCGATTCCATCCAAGTTGCCGGTGAGTTTGGCGATAACCGTGCCGATCACGACAAAGGCCAGCAGGAAATCGAGAATGGCGGCGGTGACGATTTTCCAGTTGGGCGGCGGTGTTGGTGTGTCCATGATAATCTCTCCGATCGAGCTTCGATGCGCCATTCGCCTGAACTTCATATCATATGCGAAATCCTCACGGATCGTCATCCCGCAATCGCGCAGCGATATCCGGGACCCATTCCGGCGAAGAGCGCGATTATTCACCCGCTGCCAAAACCGGCCATTCCGGCATGGGTCCCGGATCGGCTCCGCCGTCCGGGATGACGGCCCCGCGCGAGGGTGATGGGAAAAATGGCTGGCAGCTAAACCGCCGCCACCGCCGCCGCATCAATCACCCGCATCTGCACGGTCCGCCTTCCGTTGAAGTGATTGACCGACAGCGTCCCCGCCACATGCATCCGCTCGCCCACGTTGGAGAACAGGAAATTGCCCAGCGCCGTGCCCTCGCCGCGGAACAGGATGGCGTCCAGCGCAGCCTTGTCCATCAGCGAGAAGGACATCTTGATATGTCCGCCCACGCCGACGGATTTGGCGAAGTTGAGGCGGTGGTTGGGCAGGACGATGACCGGCGCGGGATGACCGGAGCCGTAGGGGCCGGCGCGCTCCATTTCCTCCAGCAGCGCGATGGTCGCGCCGGAGGCGGCGATGGCGCCGTCTATTTCAAGGGTTGAGGCTTCGCGCAGCTTGCCCACCTGTTCCGAAGCTTCTTTCTCGAAAAAGGCGCGCAGGTCGCCGAGTTTCGCCCGCTCGACCGTGATGCCCGCCGCCATGGCGTGGCCGCCGCCTTTGACGATCAGCCCAGCCTCGAACGCCTTGCGCACCAGGCGGCCCAGGTCGAACCCGGCGATGGAGCGGCCGGAGCCAGTTCCCAAGCCTGAAGCATTGAAGGCGATGGCGAAGGCCGGGCGCTGGGCGCGCTCCTTCAGGCGCGCGGCCAGAAGCCCGACTATGCCGGGATGCCATTTGTCATGGGCGGTGAGGATTATCGCGGGGCCCTGCCCGTAGGCCAGCTCGGCGGTAACTTCGGCTTCGGCCTCCTCCAGCATCAGCTTTTCTAGTCCCTGCCGCTCGGCGTTGAGCCTATCCAGCTCCAGCGCGATGGCCTCCGCCTCATTGATGTCGTGCAGCGTCAGGAGCCGCGCGCCGAGCGCCGCGTCGCCGATGCGCCCGCCGGCGTTGATGCGCGGGCCGATGAGGAAGCCGAAATGGAACGGGTTGAGCGGCTCGCCAATGCGCGCCACTTTCGCCAGCGCCTCGAGGCCCTTATTGTCGAACTGGCAGGCGACTTTCAGCCCAGAGACGACGAAGGCGCGGTTCAGCCCGGTGAGCGGCACCACATCGCACACCGTCGCCAGCGCCACGAGATCGAGCATGGACATAAGGTCCGGCGCGGGAAAGCCGCCCTTTTCCCGCAGCAGCCGCGCGGTTTCGACGAGGGTCATGAACACGACGCCCGCCGCGCAGAGATAGCCCAGGCCGGACAGATCGTCCTCGCGGTTCGGATTAACTACAGCCACCCCCTCCGGCAGCGCCCCCGCCACCTGGTGATGGTCGAGCACCAGCACATCCGCCCCCGCCGCACGGGCCGCAGCAATCGCCGCCGCGCTGTTGGTGCCGCAGTCCACCGTGACGATGAGGCTGGCGCGGGAGGCGAGCTGCTGCATGGCGGCTGCATTGGGGCCGTAGCCTTCGAAAATCCGGTCGGGAATGTAGATTTCGAACGGCGCGTCGAAATGTTCGAGAAAGCGGCCGAGAAGCGCCGAGGAGGCCGCGCCGTCCACATCGTAATCGCCGAAGATGGCCACCTTTTCCCCGCCTTCGATCGCCGCAGCCAGCCGCGCGGACGCCCTGTCCATATCGGTGAGCGTGCGCGGGTCGGGCATCAGGCTCTTGATGGTAGGGTTGAGAAACGCCGGCGCCTCGTCAATCCCGACGCCCCTGCCCGCCAGTATCCGCGCAATAATGTCGGAAATCCCATGATGCTGCGAAATCGCCAGCGCGACGTTCACCTGCCGCGCATCCAGCCGCTCCGCCCAGCGCTGGCCGGTGGCGGAGGCGGTGATGTCGAGGAAGGTGCGGCGGTGGGGCATGGGATTCCTGTTCGGCAGACTGCCCCCCTCCGCCGCTGCGCGGCTCCTCCCCCACAAGGGGGGAGATTCAGCGCAGAGAATCTCCCCCCTTGTGGGGGAGACGCCCGCGAAGCGGGCAGAGGGGGGAAGTCAAGCCTAGGCGAGCGGACGCGGGCGGGCAATGGCGGGGGCTGCGGCGGAAAAATCAGTCTTCGGAGTTAAGGTCAGCCATCAGCGCCTCGACACTATCAAAGCGCTTGGCCTTTCCTTCTCGCGCTTCCTTCATCGCCGCAATCGTTTCCGCGTTTGGAATCAAAGCGTCAAAGGGGAGCGCCTGTTCCCTAACGACACGCGTCAGCATCATGCGCACCGCGTCGGAAATGGTAAGGCCCATCGCCGCCAAGACAATGGACGCTTCGTCCTTTACGGACTGGTCCACTCTGGCCTGAACAATAACTTTCGCAGACACACCAATTTCCAATCGTTGAGATTGACAATGTAATTTGAACAACGGCCAGTTTAGATGCTCAAACACGGTGGTGTCCAGTTTAACCGAATCAAGGCAATATGGTTGCATGAACTCTGACCCACACTCGCCCGCGCAACAGGAAATGATGCTGTTTCCGCTGAAGGCGGATATTGAGTTTCCACCATCGATCAACACCGCCGATTCAATCGGTGAGGTGGAAGCCTCCGACGGCCATCGATACTACGTAAAGGCAGACAAAGACGGGAAGCAGATTTGTGCGAGCGAATGGCTGTGCACCAAAATAGCGGAGCAAGTGGGCATTGCCGGGCCGCACCCAGTCTTGATCCAAATGCTCGACGGCTCGCTTGTATTCGGATCTAGGCGAATTGCGGGCGTTTCCGACATTGTTACCACTCAGAATTTTCTCAATACCCCGTCACAATCAAACATTGAGGGTCCGGTCATAGGGCTCTCGCGGAGTCTGTCGAATGTCTATGCGTTCGACTTGTTTATGAACAATGTTGATCGGCACTTTGGAAATTATCTGTCGATTGAGGATGCAGGGAGCAGGCGGCTTTAC
>JANMMM010000333.1:0-5263 GCA_031373225.1 Phyllobacteriaceae bacterium
GGTTTCCCTCCGGTTTTCAACGCCCAATGCTGGGCGCGGAAATCTTCCGCAAAACAGAGGCTTGCGCCTCAATCCTGCAAAACTTTACGCAGACGCGAGCGAAGCCGTGTCAACCCGCACGCCCGCGCCCATGGTCGAGGAAATCGCCATGCGCTTCAGGTAGGTGCCCTTGGCGCCAGTCGGCTTCGCCTTGATGACGGCATCGGCGAAAGCGCGGATATTCTGCTCAATCGCCTTCGGCTCGAAGCTCGCCTTGCCAATGCCCGCATGGACAATGCCGGCCTTCTCGACACGGAACTCGACAGCGCCGCCCTTGGACGCTTTGACAGCAGCGGTCACGTCCATCGTCACAGTGCCGACCTTCGGGTTCGGCATCATGCCGCGCGGGCCGAGAACCTTACCGAGACGACCTACCAAGCCCATCATGTCAGGCGTTGCAATGCAGCGGTCGAACTCGATCTTGCCGCCGTTGACGATCTCAAACAGGTCTTCGGCACCGACAATGTCCGCGCCTGCGGCTTTGGCTTCATCGGCCTTCGGTCCGCGCGCAAACACTGCAACTCGCACCGTGCGGCCTGTGCCGTTCGGCAGATTGACCACGCCGCGCACCATCTGGTCGGCATGGCGCGGATCAACGCCGAGATTCAGCGAGACTTCAATCGTTTCGTCAAACTTCGCCGTCGCCCGCTCCTTCACCATCGAAATGGCGTTGGAGAGGTCGTAGAGCTTGTTCACATCGACGCCTTCGCGGGTCTTGGCCACGCGTTTTGCAATTTTTGTCATGTTCAGCCCGCCACTTCCAGGCCCATGGAACGGGCCGAACCTTCAATCATCAGCATCGCGCCTGCAATGTCATTGGCATTGAGGTCTTTCATCTTTGCTTCCGCGATCTTGCGGATATCGGCCTTGGTGACCTTGCCCGCCGTGCCGCGGCCCGGAGTCTTGGAAGCCGACTTGATGCCCGCCGCCTTCTTCAGGAAATAAGAGACCGGCGGCGTCTTCATGATGAATGAAAACGATTTGTCGGCGTAGTAGGTGATGACGACGGGAATGGGCGAGCCCTTTTCCATCTCCTGGCTCTGCGCGTTGAACGACTTGCAGAATTCCATAATGTTGACACCGCGCTGACCGAGAGCCGGTCCGATGGGCGGTGACGGGGTCGCGGATCCGGCTGGCACCTGCAGCTTGATCTGACCCATGACTTTCTTGGCCATAGTTCTGCCTTCCAAATTGCCGGACGTTCCGGCGTTGAAGATTGGTGGTCCGGTCAGACACGCTGGCTAAGCCGCGCCCTTCCTCCCACCGCTTGAAACAGGATGGTAAACCGCCCTGCCCCGCTTTCCGTCAGACCTTTTCGACCTGCCTGAATTCCAGATCGACCGGGGTGGCCCGGCCGAAAATCGACACTTCGACCTTGAGGCGCGAGCGCTCCTGATCGACTTCTTGCACAAAGCCGTTGAACGAGGCGAACGGCCCGTCCGAAACGCGCACCTGCTCGCCTATTTCAAACGACATGGCCGACTTCGGACGCTCGACGCCTTCCTGCACCTGCATCAGGATGCGGCCGGCCTCCTTGTCGGAAATCGGGATCGGCTTTGAATCCGTGCCGAGAAACCCGGTGACCTTCGGCGTGTTCTTGATCAGGTGATAGGCTTCGTCCGTCAGATTAGCCCGCACCATGACATAGCCCGGGAAAAACTTGCGCTCGGCGTCCACCTTGCGGCCGCGGCGCACTTCCACAACCTTTTCGGTCGGCACGAGAATTTTCTCAAAAAGGTGCGACAAGCCTTTTTGTTTGGCTTTTTCCTCAATCGACTCGGCCACCTTCTTTTCGAAATTCGAATAGGCGTGGACGATATACCAGCGAGCCGTCATAAAAAATTCCCCAAAATCAGTCGCTTATTTGCCGAGGCCGAGCAGCAGCTCAACGCCAAAGCCCAAAATCTGGTCAGCAAGAAAAAAGAAAATCGCCGCCATGAACGCCATGACAATCACCATGGCCGTTGAAATCATTGTCTCGCGCCGTGACGGCCACGTCACTTTCGACGCTTCCGCGCGCACTTGCTGCAGGAAGGTGAACGGATTGGTTTTGGACGCCATTTTCTACCTGCAATGCACCGGGCAAGCCACCCGAAATGCGATATTTTTTTTCAAGACGACAGGGAGCGCGGAACCAGCATTTGATTCCGCGCACCCTGTCTGTTGGCGGATATATAGAGAGGGGTCAAAAAAATCACAAGCGGTTTTTAACGGATTTGTGTTCCCCAAGAGACATCGCGCGAGTTGACACGTCAAAAGGCGCGGATAGTCTCCAGGGGAACGTCCGGTCGCTAACTGCCGCAAAGGCGGTCAGGAAACAAGATGACTTCGAACCATGGCGTCCAGACGGAACCTGTGCTGATCCAGTCTTCGGCGCAGGGCGTGACCACTTTGCGCCTCAACCGCCCCGCAAAACTCAACGCGCTGTCGCAGGCGCTGCTCGACGACTTGCAAAAAGCGCTGGACAGTGTTGCCGCCAACCCAGACGCGCGGTGCGTCATCATTGAAGGGGCCGGCAAGGCGTTCTGCGCCGGGCATGATCTGGCAGAGATGCGCCAGACACCTGACGAGGAGCACTACAAGACTCTGTTCGCCGCCTGCTCCAGGATGATGCAGAGCATCGTCAATCTTCCTGTGCCGGTGATCGCCAAGGTGCACGGAACCGCCACCGCCGCCGGCTGCCAGCTGGTCGCCAGCTGCGACCTCGCCATCGCCTCAAACTCGGCCAAGTTCGCCGTTTCAGGCATCAATGTCGGCCTGTTCTGCTCAACCCCCGCCGTCGCCCTCTCCCGCAATGTCCCGGCCAAGCAAGCTTTTGACATGCTGGCGACCGGCGATTTTATCGATGCGCCGACGGCAATGAAAATGGGGCTTATCAATCAGGCGGTAGACGACATTGATCTCGAAGCCGTCGTCGCGGCCAAGGCACAGTCCATCGCGCGGAAGGACCCGCAATCCATACGGCTCGGCAAAGCCTTCTTTCAAAAGCAGCGGCAAATGGCCCTGCCCGACGCCTATGCCTTCGCAGGCGAAGTCATGGCGCTCAACATGATGCTGCCGGACACAGGCGAGGCCATCGACGCATTCGTCGCAAAACGGCAGCCGGTCTTGAGCTTCCAAGCGTCAAAATGACAGCCCGCGCCGCATCAGCCCATTTTCATAAGCCTCTTTTTCGAGGCCTTCACGAAAATCCGGATGCGCCAGCCCGATCAGCGCCTGCGCCCGCTCCGGCACGGATTTGCCCTTCAGATTGACCATGCCGTACTCGGTGACGACATACATGACATCGCTGCGCGGCGTGGTGACGATGTTGCCCGGAGTCAGGTTCAAGACGATGCGGCTGCGGCGCTCGCCGCGCTTGTCATAGGTCGAGGCGAGGCAGATGAACGATTTGCCGCCCTTGGACGCATAGGCGCCGCGGACGAACTGCAACTGCCCGCCCGTGCCGCTGATATGGCGGTGGCCGTCCGATTCCGACGCCGCCTGCCCCTGCAGGTCAATCAGCGTCGTATTGTTTATCGAGATCACATTATCGTTCTGCATGATCATGTGCGGCAAATTGGTGTAATCAACTGGGCAGCAGTGCATGTCCAGATTATGGTCGAGGCAATCATACAGCCCGCGCGAGCCGAGCGCGAAAGAATAGACGATCTTGCCCGGATTGAGCCTCTTGCGGTCGCCCTTGATCAGGCCGACCTTGTAGAGGTCGATGATGCCGTCGGTGAGCATCTCGGTATGGATGCCCAAATCCTTAACGCCGCTCTCCAGCAGAAGCGAGCAGACGGCGTTCGGCATGCCGCCAATGCCAATCTGCAGACAGTCGCCGTCATTAATCTCCGCCGCGATCTGCCGCGCCACCGCGCGGTCAATGTCGCCCGCCGGCGGGTTCGGCAGTTCGACGGCGGACGCGTCGTCGCCCTCAATAATGTAGTCCACCTCGCTGACATGCACCCCCGTCTGGTCGCCAAGAACGTATGGATTGCCCTTGGTCGTCTCGACGATCACCATCTTCGCCCGCTCAATGACGGCGCGGTGCCAAAGATTGGAGGCGCTGAAATTGAAATAGCCGTCTTTGTCCATCGGGCAGCATTTGAGGATCACAATGTCTGTTGGCTCGATGAAGCGGCGGTAATAGTCGGGTATTTCGCCGAGATTGACCGGCAGATAATTGGCGCGTCCCGCGTCGTGCTTCTTGCGGTCATAGCCGGAGAAATGCAGGCTGAACCAATGCGCATGCAGCCCCTCCGGATCCGCCTCCAGCACGGCGCGGGGACGCAGCGACAGGCAGTTGCGGATTTTGACGTTGGCAAGTTCCGTGATCCGCGCGCCGAGCGCCTTGTCGAACATGTCCGGCTGGCACAGCGACGTGCCATATTCGAGCCACATGCCGGACTTGACGAAGCCCGCAGCCTGCGCAGCGGAAATGTTGCGCGCCGGAGCGGCGGCGACCCTCAAAGCCATTTTCCATACCTCTTTTGTCTGCCAAGTCAGCGCAGGCGGGAACGTGAGGTGAATTGTGAATGAAGCCAGCGCGCCGCGCAAGCGGGGCGTCAACGCGGCAGCTGATACTATCGGATGATTGGGTGGCAGGGGCAGCAGGGTTCGAACCCGCGGCCTGCGGTTTTGGAGACCGCCGCTCTACCAACTGAGCTATACCCCTATCGAGGCGCGGTCATTTCACAAGAGGGTGGCGAATTCAAGCTATTTTCGCGGAAATCGCCTTCAGATCGGCGAAATGCATTGGGACCTCTTACAGGTTGCCTGCGAAGTGTCGCAGAGTTTTGCGCTGCCTCACACAATCCGAACGATTTCGCCATAGGCCGCGAGCTGTCTGTCCGATGTCAGCAGCGCCATTCCTTCGGCCTTGGCCTGCGCGACAAGCATCCGGTCAAACGGATCACGGTGCAGCGGCGTCAGATCACGGTATGCCACTGTGTGGCGTCCTTCCAGGGCGATTTCCCGGTAGCCATTCGCCAGCAGACCAGCCCGCAGCTGGCCGACCTCAATGGCAAAATCGGCGCGCCTCAATGCGCTCTTGATTGCCGTTTCCCACAGGCTTGCAGCGCTGAACCAGAGCTGATTGGACAGGTCCGAAATCAACACTTCCGCCGCGGCGGCAGCTTTGGATTTAGCGACGCGGACCATAACAGCAAATGCGTGTCAAGACAGCAATTCTAAATGCCTCGTTTATTCCGCCCTTTTCTGAGGCAAGGCTCATTTTTCA
>JANMMM010000354.1:0-14369 GCA_031373225.1 Phyllobacteriaceae bacterium
GGCGGATCATGAGAAATGGATTCAGTCCATCGTGGCGGAGGTGACCACAAATCTTTGGCAGTTGCGCGGTTTCATTGAGGCAAAGCCGGTAAACGAATATGAGAAACTGGTCATTGACCGGGTTCTCTCCGAAATGAAGCAGTTTACCGGCCAGACTGTGCCGCAGCCCGATCGGCTGAAGAAGCTCTACGACGAGTGCTGGCGCTGGCAACAGCTATGTAACATATCTGTTGAGCCCTCATTGCCTGACGACGTTGAAACCGCCGTAACTGTGCTCGACCGCATTTCAAGCTCCGTACTCGGCCTGAAGCCTGAGGCGAGCATTTCCGACGAAGAACGCGAAGGCCTGCGGGAGCATCTCAAGACCCACCTGCATGACTGGTATCAGGCCAACCCGCCGCTGCTGCCGAGCAAGAACCCGCAGCCGGAAAGCAGCCTTGCGGCCAATGTGGCGGCATCCAAGCCATCAAAGAGGACAAAGATGGTGCGGAGCGCCAAGGCGGATTGATCTCGAAGCGCCTGCCCGCAGACAGCGGAACAGTTCTGGGCCTCGGACAAAGTTTACGGTCAAGAGCTTCACGATGCAGCGGGAGGCGAGCCGCGCGTGCCGATTTGGCGCAGCGGGATGCCGGCGGCGATTGTGTTGGACTGAACCTCGCCGCGCACGCAGGAGCCCGCGCCGATGACCGCGCCCTTCCGGATGACTGCGCCGTCAAGAATGACGCTGTTGGCGCCGATCCAGACATCGTCCTCGATAAGGATACCGCCCTTCGACGGCGAGAAGCCCTGATCGCGGATAAAACGCGTTGTGTCTGAAATTCGGTGATTGGTGGCGGCCAAGGTGCAGTTCGCTGCGATCAGCACGCTCCGGCCGATGGAAACTCCGTTGCCGGAATAGATGACGACGCCTGCGTTGATATAGCTTTCGGCGCCGATCAGGACATCGCCACTGCCGCCCGCGAATTTGATTTTCACGAAGCTCTCGATGACGACGTTCTCGTCAATGCGCAGAACGCTGCCGCGGACACTGTCCTCAATATCTGCAAACCGCGATATTTTTGCCGATGAATGGATGATCTGCGTCACTAGTCTAATTCCCTGGATGGGTTTTTCCCATCGCTTATTCTGTCTTGATCAGCAATCCCTGACCGGTCGGCAAAGATGCAATCGTCAAGCCGCGCCCGCCGGCAAAATCATCCCACATCTCTTTCTGCAGTTCGCACCCTGTCCAGTCATAATCATCAATGAGCACAATCGCTCCATTGACCAGCTTGCCCCAGAGCTTTTCAATCACGCCGCGTTCGGCATTCACATTGTTCAAGTCGACAGAAAGGTAGGCGATCTTGTCAATTGGCACGTCCGCCAGTGACTGTGGCAATATTCCCTGAACCAGTTTCGCATTCGGGAACGGGGAGAAATTTTCGTTGGCAATGGCAAAAACGTCCCGATAGTAGGATGCGTTGGAAGCGCTTGCTAAATCGATCTCGGACGCCGAGACCGCGTCGAGCGGAATACCGTCAAAAGTATCAAAAAGGAAAAACTTTCTTGGCTGGGCTTCAAATTTCAACGCATGGCAAATGACTAAAGACAGAAGTCCGGTGTGCACCCCGCACTCGACAAAATCGCCTTCAAGCCTCAATCCATGTCTGGCCGCCCACAACGCGATATGCGCGCGCCAGCGCACATCTGGAACGCCCTGCGGCCACCCGGGAGCATTTGCCGCCGCCGACATTTTCCACGCGGCGTCGAACACTTCATCATTGAGAAATGCGCGGTTTCTCCCCAAAGCTGTAATGCCGTCAATTGAATGCAGCCGCGCGCTGAGCTCATTGATGACTTTGACCCGGTCATTGTCCAATGCCTGAAGGCGCTGTATCGTTCCAACACGGTCAGCATCCAGTTCCTTGTATTGCTCAATGGTTGACACTCTATTTGTGTCCAGTGCCTGCATCCGCTCGATTGTTTCAATGCGCTCTGCGTCTAATGCCTGTAGACCGCTCACGTCCTGCACTTGATCACTGGAATTCAGGCGCTCGCTCAATTCCATGATCTGAGCCACACGGTCTCTATCTAGGGATTGAAAGCGCTCGATTGTCGAGACACGTTCGGCATCCAGTTCCCGGTAACGCTCAAGCGCGGCAACACGATCGGCCTCCAAGGCTTGGAAACGCTCGATTGCAGCCACGCGTTCTGCGTCAAGCGCCAACAATTCGCCAATTTTGGACAAACGCTCCGCGTCAACAAGATACATGCGCTCCGCCTCCTTGATGCGTTCCTCCTCAGTCATAGAAGTCCTGACACCTTCTTCCAACTCCCGTGAATCTAATGCGGGGCGGTGAATAAAGGCCCTTGGAGGCCAATGTGGCAACTATGATCCAACCCCAATCAGGGCATTTCGTGGCCTGACGTCATGGGCGCGTGGATTTTTGGATCGCGGTGCTTGAGAAGCTTCGGGCTCACGCCTTGGACGATGCGGAAAGTGTCGGCGCTCAACCGCGCGCGGTCCTTCACAGCAAGCAGATTAAAGCCGTGCGGAGGTCCGTCAATGACTGCAGAATCGATATCGATCAGTTCCACATGGGCCGGTTCCACTGCTTCATTTCCCTGATAGTCACGAATCGCGAAGACTTCGTACCCGTGGTCAATCAACAGTTTGCAAAGCGGCGTGTCGCGCAGCCCGTTTGTCCAGTCCACATAGTGCCGGTGGATTTCGCAGATTACCGCTGGCGCCTCGGCGGCGGGACGGCTCAAAACCTTGTCCCCCCCCTGCAGGGCATCATACTCGCCGCCTTCAATGTCCAGCATCAACAGATCAAGCTTGGCGATGTCATTTTCGGCGACATAGCTGTCGACTGTGCGCGAGATGAAATGGTTCCCTCCGGTTTCGCCTTCGGCAAGCTGCGGACTGGCATGCGAATCCTCGCCCGCCAGAATGATCGTCGCGCCATCGGTAGACCAAAGGGCCTCCTGATTCACTTTCACATTTACAATGCCGTTTTCCTTCAAATTGCTCCGTAGCAAATCGAGGCTGTCGGAAGAAAGCTCGAAACAATGGCACATGCCGCCGGGCGCAAGCGCGCGCGCCGCGTACAACGCATGGTCGCCAATGTAGGCCCCGCCTATCAGCACACCCGCCCTGCCTTTCGACAAGGCGATGACACTTTTGGTCGTCTGAGGCTCCCAGACGTGATCCAGTTTGCGCCCGCGCGCAAGCAGGAAGTCCCGCGATATTTTCGAGGAATATTTGAAATTGAACTTAAGGCCGCCACTGACCGTGCGCTGTAGCAATTCTCCATCTTCGAACAGCATGTCCACAATCGGGCCGGTGAGGTCTTCGCGCACATTGACGCTGCTCGCCGGCTGGAGGGCATTTTCGATCTCAATCAGGCAATCGAGCAGCTTGTCGCGTTGATCTGCATTCTTCATCAGCAGCGCCCTTGCCGCCGCCAGAGAGCCGTAAGAGCGGGGATTGTTACCGTACATAAATCTTCCTACTAAAGCTTGCCTGCCGTCAAAAGGCCGGACTGTTTTAACTCACCCATTCTCTGCCAACCTCGGCAAGAACCCTGGGGAGCACAGGATTGCGGGACAACCTTCGCCTATTGGACACTATTCCCAGCGTCAAGCCGCCAATTCAACGAAAACCCGCACTAAGTGGCACGCCCACGGAGTCCCGAGGCCGCTTCTGCCATCGCATCCGCCGGGGCGGGTTCCCGCCCGAACACCATATAAAGGCCGAACGTGACGGCAGTTATGTAGACGGTGTCCAATATGTCGTGCCCGAACATGATTCCTGTGAGCCCGCTGATCAAGTAAGCGCTTTGAGTTGCACAAAGAATAAAAAAGCCCACCATGCCGGCATCGTCCTTTTTCGCGCGCAGACAGAAGAAGAACGGCAAGATCAGCATGCTCGCCATGGCGATGAGCCCCACTATGCCCGCCCTTACCAATTCAGTGACGGCCGCATTGTGATAATGCGTGTAGCCGAGATCAAAACCGGAAACTTCTTTGGTCTTGAGCGCCATAAGACTGGCAGAATTTCCTGGCCCTTGCCCAAATATCGGCTTTTCGAGGAAAAGCGAATAACCCGTCTGCCACATTAAGAGACGCCTGCCGATTGAAGTGGCGTAATTTTGGTGTTCAGCAGCGCTTAGATCATCCTGCGCCTCGCCCACCCGGTTGATCACGAGTTGAAAGCTGGACGTTGCGACAAAAAGAACAACCACGAGACCCGCAGCATAAGCGGGAACACGTGACTGCTTTCGTGGCGCGGTTTTAGCAAGAAGCAAGCGCGCGAAAATGGGAACAATGAAAAGCACTGGCCAAAGCGCCCTCATGCCGGTCGTAAGAATGATATAGGCCGAACATGCCGCGCCCAGCGCGTTCCACCATCGACTGCGGTCAGCGCTGCGGTTGAAGCCGAGGAGGTTGACCGCAAACAGAATGCTTGCAAGCACGGCGAGCACACCCGGATTACCCGCCATGAGCTCCGCTCTTTCCCAACTGAACCTTACTGGCCCGGTAATCAGCGCCCCCAGCACTGACGCCGCAGCTGCGCTTTTCGCCAATGGGCTAATTAAACTTTCTCGTTTTGCGTGAATAATGCCGTAAAGTGGCCAAAGCCCCAGAAAGGGCACGTTCTCCACAATCTCGGACACCCATCTGCCGCCCGGATGCGCAAGTCCCGCTATCGCTTCAGCCAGAAAGAACGCTGAAAATGCAAGAGCGCTCCAAAGGACCGGCCTGCGCGCCGGCCAAGGGGTGTCGCTGCGGGCCACATGCCACGCACAGTAGACAGCGCCGGAAATCACAAAAACGGAAACAGCGCTTCCCAACAGCGGCGCAAAACAAAGGCAGACGCTGAAAAAAACTTTATTGGTGACCACGAGCGCGTGCCTGCTGGGCCATAGAAGATAGCCGACAACAGCATTCATGCGCTGAAGCCGGAAATCTTGCCGCGCTCATCAGACATACCGCACGACTTCAATTGCATCGACAAATTTCCCCAACGCCGTGCCGTGAGAGGCATTCCACAAAACAAATCCCGGTTGCGACAATGCGACGGCCTCGGCTCGCAAGTCAAAGCAAATTGACCAAAGTGGCACTTATGGGGGCGGAAGGCGGGCTAGTCGAGCAGAAGCAAATCCATAAACTGCTTCATGACTGCTTTTTCCTCAAACTTGCCCTGACGGAAGTGTTTGAGCGCAGCTGCGCCTTGTTGTCTGGCAAAAGCTGGATTCTCGAGATAGGCAAGGATCGCTTGGTTCAGCGACAAGAGCATTTGCACGTCATTTCCGCCCGAAAGGATGGTGCCTGTCACTCCGTCAAGGACGATTTCCCGGCAGCCTGCTATGTTGGACGCGATGGCAGGCAAGCCGTTGGCCGCCGCTTCAATGAGAACTCTTGGAATACCCTCGCCATACAGGGTCGGAAGGCACACAACATCGCAAGCGCGCAAAATCTCGGCTGCTGACGGAATTTCGCCAAGAAAGCGAATCTCTTTCATGCCGGCAAGCAGTTCGGGATCCACCCGGTCCGGATCATTATGCTCAACCCAGCCTGCGACGAGAAATTCGACATCCGGCCTTCCAAAAAAATGCTTTGCCGCGCTCAGAAACAGGTTCAAGCCCTTCGCCGCGATGAGACGGGAGGCGAACAATATCCGTGTCTTGCCATCACTTAGGGGCTTTGAGGCAGGATGATACACAGCCGGATCAACGCCGGCCCCACGAATCACGATTGAGTTCCCTTTGCCCACAAGTCCCAAATGCCGCCAATACGACCGGTCATGCTCTGTCTCGAATGAAAACATGAACCCGCGTCTTTTTGAAAGGAAGCGCACGACTGAAGATGTCAATCCCCGCCATGAAGCCACCCTTTCAGACAAAATCGTGGGATTTGGAGACATCAGGCGGCCAAGCCCCGGCATCAGGACTATCACATGCTTTGGCCCGCGCCGGACAATCCGGGCTAAAACCGCCGCCAACCCGGAATAGACTGCCGGTTTAAGGGTGATTAACAGAAGTGATTCCGGGCGAAGCTTCAACACTTGGACCAGTCCCTTCGTCAGAAAGAGAAGGTCGCCAATCAAGTTGAACCGAAACCTGTCGATTCGCGCTGGAATATAGGCCCAGCCGTTAATATCCTTTTGGGATATCTCATTTCCGCCGCACATGACAGACACTTCCGCGCCTTGCCTGACAAGTTCGGTCACAATGGAGAGTCTGTGTCTCAGGAAATACTCAGAATCATTGCAGACTACCAAAACCCGCTTCATGTCGTTTTATCCGTGTCCAATTCGACTCCAGCGCTTTCCGCAATTCGGTATTAGAAATCCTATCATATGCGCAGTGGTTCTGTGGAGGCGGCGGCCGTCAGACAATCACAGGCTGCGCCAAATTGCATTTTTTCGACATGCCAATTCAAATTCGTCAAGTCACGTTGCCATGGCGGGTGAAGTCTTGGCTGTTGTGGGGTATTTAGGGCAAACGCCGGCGCATTTCCAGTGTCTGCACGCGGAGCCCACAAGAACACCGCCGACTCAATAACCACTTTCGCGAGAAATTGTGTCACCAATAATGCATCATGCTTCCACGATATGCCGACAGTGTTTACGGAGGTTGTTTGCAGCTTTTTTTGGCGCTCGGATTGTACCTGACATTCTAGGCCCGATTGTGCTCCTGCGCATAGGGTGGCAAAATCGCGATGCAGACGCTGGCCGAAATGCAACGCGCCTGGCTGCCGCGACATTCTGCGCCCGCAAGCGCGGGAGCGACCTGCCGCCGCGAGCAGCGGCACTGGCGATCTCGACGCCAACAGAGACAGAGCATCACCTATTAAACGCACGGAGATCCTGAATGAGCCGGAATTTTCAGCGGTTGGTGTGAGACGCGATTGGCACAGGCAGGGCGCAGATGCCTGTCTCAGGAAACTTGCAATACCCACGCCGCAGACTCAGCCGACCGAAGCGAGCTGCAGCGGGGCAGGGCCCGTTGACTCGCGCAGGACCAGTTCGACTGGCCAGACTTCATTTATGTCGTCCAGCTTCTTGCCCGACAGAACCTGCATCAAAAATTCGCCGACGCGCGCGCCAGCGGCCCGGATAGATGAGCGGGTCGTCGAGACGGTGGGAACCATATTGTCGGCGTTGATGTAGGAAAACACGTCATCATGGGCGACGAGCGATATATCGCGCCCGAGCATCATGCCTGTGGAGCGGATGGCGCGCATGGCGCCGAGCGCCGACATCATGGATCCGGCAAGCACGGCGGTCGGCGGCTGCGGGTTGGAAAGGAACACCTGCATGAAGCGGTAACCGGCTTCATCTGTGAACTCGCCATTGCCGAACAAGGCAAGGTCTGGCTCAACGGCGCGCTCTGCAAGCGCCTTTCGGAATCCCTGGTCGCGGTGTTCCGCGAAGGTGCGGCCTTTCAGACCGTTGATGAAGCCGATGCGGCGGTGACCAAGGTCCAGAAGATGCGAAGTGGCGCGCTTTATGGCGCCATAATTGTCTATATCAAGAAATGCGTAGGGCTGCTCTGATTCCGTGCGACCGTGCATGACAAAAGGCAGGCCCAGCTCGTTGAGTAGTGCAACCCGGTCATCTTTAATCACCGGCGAATGAACGACCACCGCATCGACGCGTTTGCTTGCCGCGAGGCGGCGGTAGGTCGCATGTTCCTCTTCCTGATTTTCCACTGTGGAAATCAATATATCGATTTCATCAGCCTCGAGCCTGCTTCCAAGGCCACCCATGAACTCGCTCGTGTGGGGACCGAACTCAGAACTGCCGCGAAATACGATTCCGATCGCACCGGCTCGGCCCGTCGCCAAGCCCGTGGCGCTGCGGTTTGGATGGTAGCCATATTTCAGCGCAGCCTCCTGCACCCGCTCCCGTGTGTCGGCCTTGACCTCAGGATATCCGCTGAGAGCGCGGCTGACCGTGGTCTGTGACAGACCGACAAGCCGCGAGAACTCCTTGAGGTTCATTTGGACGCCCTTACCCC
Source organism: Phyllobacteriaceae bacterium (assembly GCA_031373225.1). Classification (GTDB taxonomy): domain Bacteria; phylum Pseudomonadota; class Alphaproteobacteria; order Rhizobiales; family Rhizobiaceae; genus JANOYJ01. The sequence goes on from JANMMM010000354.1 coordinate 8,007, forward strand.
GAAACATCCCCAAAAAGGGACGTATTCACCGTGCTGAAACGTTTCAATTGCCATGACACCGTTGTCATTTTCAAAAGCGTTATCAAATCTGAGATTGCTGCATTTGAGGATGATTGGCAAGATGGCACGAAGCCGCCTCTGCATCACAAGTCGAAGTGACATTTTAACTTATTGAAATAATTGATGTATTGGATGCGCGCATTTTGTCTGCGGCAATTATCCTCCAGTTTCGCCGCCGTAGCGCTTGACAAGATGGGATAAACTAGTGCTTAATTATTGAAAGCGCTTTCAATTTTGCGAACTGGCGGATTGAAACCGTGATTTCGCCTGCGGTGTCTCGGGAGGACAGGTTGCAGCTGACGGGCGGTGTGTATCAGTCAACAAATGTGCAACTGGGAGGTTTATCAATGTACATGAAATCCATTCTCGCAGGCCTCGTCGCCAGCACGATGCTCTTTTCGGGTTCCGCCTTTGCGGCCGATCTGGCCATGGTGTCGGGGTCGACCGGCGCCGATCTTGAATTCCTGCAGAACGAACTAAAAAAATTCGAAGCCGACACCGGCAACAAAGTGACGATTGTGCCGATGCCATCGTCAACGTCGGACCAGTTCGGCCAGTACAAGCTCTGGCTTGCGGCCGGAAATTCAGACATTGACGTTTACCAGACCGACGTGATCTGGGCGCCGCAGCTTGCCGATCAGTTCCTCGATCTGACTGCCGCTGCTAAAGATGTGGCTCCACTGCATTTCCCTTCGATCATTGAATCACAGACCGTCAACGGCAAGCTCGTTGCATTGCCTGCCTTCACCGACGCTCCTGCGCTGTACTACCGCACGGACCTGTTGGAGAAATACAAGCAGGCTGTGCCGAAGACCTGGGACGAAATGGCGGCTGCCGCCAAGGTCATTCAGGATGGCGAACGCGCTGCCGGCAATGCCGACATGCAGGGCTTTGTGTTTCAGGGCAACGCCTATGAGGGGCTGACCTGCGACGCGCTGGAGTGGGTCAAGTCAAGCGGCGGCGGACAAATTGTTGAAGCCGACGGCTCGATTTCGATCAACAATCCAAAGGCTGCTGCGGCGCTTGACCGCGTCAAGGGCTGGGTCGGCACGATTTCACCGCAAGGCGTTTTGGCCTATCAGGAAGAAGAAGCCCGCGGCGTCTGGCAGCTCGGCAATTCCGCCTTCATGCGCAATTGGCCTTACGCTTACTCGCTCGGCAACGGTGACGATTCAAAGGTCAAGGGAAAGTTTGAAGTGGCTCCGCTGCCGTCAGGCGGCGAAGGCGGCGGGTCAGCGGCGACGCTGGGCGGTTGGAACCTTGCCGTCTCGAAATATTCGAAAGCGCCTGAGGAAGCCATCAAGCTTGCCTTGTTCATGGCTTCGCCTGAGTTCCAGAAGCAGCGCGCCATCCTCCGCTCGAATCTTCCGACCATTGTGTCGCTCTATGATGACGCGGACGTCGCTGCCGCTCAGCCGATCATCCCCAAGTGGAAGGATGTGTTCCTGAACGCCGTGCCGCGTCCTTCGGGTCCGACCAAGGTCAAGTACAACGAAGTCTCCTCGCTGTTCTGGTCTGCGGTGCATGACACGCTGTCCGGCAACGGAACGTCGGCTGACAACTTGGCCATTCTTGAAGCCAAGCTCACCGAACTCAAGGGCGCTGGCTGGTAACGGCGCCTGCCGCAAAGACAAGCGGAATGGGCGGCTGAAATCACAGCCGCCCTTCTCTCCCACTGGAAACGTGCCTGGAATCCACGCTGCGGAAAGCTGTCTGTTTGCTTCTGTGGCGTTGAAACATCAAGTGTCTATTGCAGAGAGGCAAACAGATGACGATCGCCGCCACAATATCTGATATTCCTGAAACCTACATCAAGTCTGACCTTCAGAAAGACCGCGTCCGTTCCGCGATGTGGTTCCTGATTCCGATGATGGTGGCACTTGCGGTTGTTGCAGGCTGGCCGCTGATGCGGTCAATCTATTTCAGTTTCACCGACGCATCGCTAGTCCGGCTCTATGACGCCAACTGGGTTGGTTTCAAAAATTATCTGTCGTGGATCGATCTTCCGAGCGGCAAGCGCATCTATACCGGCCTCTTGGTCGATAAATCCTGGTGGAACGCGGTTTGGAACACGGTGCGGTTCGGCGTCGTGTCCGTGACGCTCGAGACCATTCTTGGCATGGTCGTCGCGCTGGTGTTGAACGCCAATTTCCGGGGACGCGGCATCGTGCGCGCCGCCATACTTGTGCCTTGGGCCATACCAACGATCGTGTCCGCCAAAATGTGGGCATGGATGCTCAACGACCAGCTTGGCATCATCAATGATATGCTTTTGAAGGCGGGAATCATATCCGCCAAAATCGCATGGGCCGCCGACGCAAATTATTCGATGTTCGCCGTGCTGATGGTGGACATTTGGAAGACGGTGCCGTTCATGGCGCTTCTGATGCTCGCAGGTCTTCAGATGGTTCCCGGCGATGTCTACGAAGCTGCAAAGCTCGACGGCGTTCATCCTGTCAAAGTGTTCTTCAAGATCACGCTGCCGCTGGTGAAACCCGCGGTCATGGTGGCCGTGATCTTCCGTCTGCTCGACGCCATGCGGATTTTCGATTTGATTTACGTTCTCACGCCAAACAGTTCGCAGACAAAAACCATGTCGGTGATCTCGCGGGAAAACTTGTTCGACTTTGACAAGTTCGCCTATGGCTCGGCGCAGTCCACGCTTTTGTTCCTGTTCCTCATCATCATGGTGACGCTCTACATCTGGATCGGCAAAGTGAATCTTGACGGGGGAGACCGCTGATGGCCTGGGATTATTTCAAGACGACGGCGTTTTATGCGCTTGTCACAATCATCGTCGTGCAAGCTCTGTTTCCGTTCTATTATGCGATCGTCACGAGCCTGAAATTCGGCGCGGACCTGTTTGTTGTCAGCTATTGGCCGACATCGTTTTCGCTCGAAAACTACAATGCCGTGCTGTTTAAGGGCAATGGCACGTTCATCCGCAATTTTGGCAACTCGATTTTTGTTGCCTTCCTGACCGTGTGTTTCGCCCTGTTGATTGCGGTGACGGCGTCTTACGCACTGTCGCGCGTCCGTTTCCGCGGCCGCTCGCTGATGCTGATGACCATTCTTGCCGTGTCGATGTTTCCGCAGATTGCGGTTCTCGCCGGTCTGTTCGAGCTGATCCGCTTCCTTGGCCTCTACAACACGCCTTGGGCGCTGATTTTTTCTTACACGATCTTCACCCTGCCGTTCACCGTATGGGTGCTCACCACCTTCATGCGCGACCTGCCGATTGAAATCGAGGAAGCGGCAATAGTTGATGGCGCAACGCCGTGGATCATTATCCGCCGGGTTTTCCTGCCGCTGATGTGGCCGGCGCTCGTGACGACCGGCCTCTTGGCCTTCATCGCAGCTTGGAACGAATTCCTGTTCGCGCTGACATTCACCTCGTCCAACCTCACCAGAACCGTGCCGGTGGCCATCGCGCTCCTGTCCGGAGCCGGTGAGCACGAAGTGCCTTGGGGGCTGATTATGGCGGCGTCGGTCATCGTGACCGTGCCGTTGATTATTCTCGTTCTCATATTCCAGAAAAAAATTGTGGCGGGCCTGACAGCCGGTGGCGTCAAGGGTTAAGGAGAGATCAATTGGCTCAGATACAGCTCAAGAACGTCACCAAGTCGTTCGGCCCGGTCCATGTCATCAAGGGCGTCGACCTTGATGTGAAATCCGGCGAGTTCATGGTGTTTGTCGGACCGTCCGGCTGCGGAAAGTCCACGCTGCTGCGGCTGATCGCCGGACTTGAAGAGATTACCAGCGGCACAATGTCTTTTGACAAGACCGTCGTGAACGCTCTCGCTCCGTCCAAGCGCGGTGTCGCCATGGTGTTCCAGTCCTATGCGCTTTATCCGCATATGACGGTCTATGAGAACATGGCATTCGGCATGCAGCTCGCCAATGCCACACCTGAGGACATCCGCAAGCGCGTTGAAAAAGCGGCGGACATGCTTCAGTTGAAGCCCTATCTGGAGCGTCTGCCTAAGCAGCTCTCCGGCGGCCAGCGCCAGCGCGTCGCCATCGGCCGCGCCATTGTGCGCGATCCGAAGGTCTTCTTGTTCGACGAACCGCTGTCAAACCTTGACGCGGCGCTGCGCGTGGCGACACGTCTGGAAATCGCCAAGCTGCATCATTCGATGAACAACACGACGATGATCTATGTGACGCATGATCAGGTTGAAGCCATGACGCTCGCCGACCGCATCTGCGTGCTGCGCGACGGCTTGGTCGAGCAGGTCGGCACGCCGATTGAGCTGTACGAAAAGCCGAACTCGATTTTCGTCGCCGGTTTCATCGGCTCACCGCAGATGAACTTCCTTAAAGGCGCTCATGCCGAACCCTACAAATGCGACACGATCGGCGTGCGCTCGGAGCATATTGATATCGTTGCCAAAGGCGGCGAATGGCGCGGCCCGGTGGTGCACACCGAAAAATTGGGATCAGACAGCTATATTTTCGTTGAAGTTGGCTCCGCCGAGCCAATGATCGTTCGCCAGACTGGCACAACGCCCATCGTTTTCAATGATGTGGTCTCATTGTCGCCGCAGGCGGGCAAGGTTTACCGGTTCGGCGGGGACGGCAAGCCGGCCAAGTGAGGGGCGCAGGAGGCTGGCTTGCGGCAGCGCGCGGCCTTCGGGCCGCGCGTTCGCGTTTAGCTCAAAGCGCGAAGGTGCCGTCATAGGCGGCTTGGGTTTGCGTGCCGGAGGCGTCAAATGAAAAGTTCGCCGAGTTGACATCCGCAAATGTATGGCCGGCCAGGATAATTGTGCTGTTTGCGCCGTAGCGCACATAGAGGTCCGCGCCATTTTGGGTGAATGTCAAGTTCGCCATGGATGACACCGCCGTGTTTCCTGCAAAAATCAGCGTGTCGCCGCCCGCGCCGAAGACAAAGTCAGTGATGCGGTCGAGATCGTCTCCCATCTTCAGAAGAAAAGTGTCCGAACCTGCGCCGCCTTCCATCAGATCGCGCCGCGTGCCGCCGACAATATAGTCATCGCCGCCGCCCCCCATGATCGTGTCATAGCCGAAGGCGGCGTTGAGATAGTCGTTTCCGGCAGTGCCATGGATCTCGTCGTTTGCGGTGCTGCCAAGCGCGTAGTTGAACTCGACGCTGTTGGCCGGATAGATGCTTGTGCTGGCATGGTTTGTTCCGCCCCGGCTGACAATTGACCAGATAGCGCTTTGGCCGCTCGTGTTGAGGGCGGGATCATAATCAAGCACGCCGCGCCCGACCATAATGACATTGCCGAGATCAGGCGAGCCATGAAAATTGATGTCGCGGTTTGTGCTTGTCACATCGATCAGATTGCCGGTTTCCGCGCTCCAAGCCGACAGAATGACCGCGTGGCGGCCGTTCAACAGATCCAGTCCGGTGAAATGGCTGTTGAATGTCTCAGTCAGCAGCAGGCTGTAGCCGTTGCCGTCGCTGCCCTTGTTCAAGGCGCCGTTCACATAGAGGTTGTCGCCGATGACGCCGATGGAAGAGGCCACCGAAATGCCGATGCTGGCCGCATCGAGTATGGAGATACCGCTCAGCCGCGCGCCGTTGACGCCCGTCAGCTGAATCGCGCTCAAGCCGTCAAACGCGGGCTGCGCGTTGACAAAGTCATACGCGTTTGCAGCGCCGAGATCGTATGTCAGCGTGAAGCCGCTCAGAACGACATTTTCCAGGAGATCAATGGAAAACACCCGTGTCTCGCCCAAGTCCATTGCATAGGGCGCCGGGTGTTTGAGATGCGCCACATTGCCGTCGACGCTTTCGATTTCGACGATGAACTCGCGGAAAGGGCGCTGATCGGCGTCGGCCCAAGCGACGTTTGTCCAGCCATTCTGCGTCAGATAGTCCTGCGTGTTGGGCTGATAAATGTAAATGGAATCTCCTGCGGCAAGGCCATGTCCGGCGGGGAGGTCGATCACATCCTGACCAGCGGCGACTGCCTGCTGCGCCAACCCGAGATAGGTTTTTGCGCCGCCGCTCACCTGGATGGCGTCCGCCTCCGCGCCGACGGCAAATGAGAACCGGAGAATTGTTCCAGCTTCGCTTTGACCTGTCAGCGAAATATCGCTGCGGCTGATGACAAGCGCCTCGGAAAATTCATGCACGCCATCCGACAGCACAAATGTCGAGCCGGCTTCCGCCGAGGCGATCATCGCGTTGAGCTGCGCCGCGCTGGTTTGCGTTCCGACAAAGATAGTCGGCGGCACATGCAGCAGCTGCTGCCCATCGCTGCTTATAAAAGCCGCAGCAAGCGCGGCCTCGCTCAGGCCCTGAAAAAGCACCGAGCCGCCGCTGGTGAAATTGAT
>JANMMM010000140.1:0-2396 GCA_031373225.1 Phyllobacteriaceae bacterium
GCGACGACATGCGCCTTCAGCGCCCCCTCCTCCCAGCGGCCATAGGGGAAGCCGGCGTCGTCGGCGACATAGATGAACCGCCGGTCCGGCATGAGAATGCGCGCCTCGCGCAGCACTGTGAGGCCGCCGATGCCGCTATCGAAGAAGAGGATGGGTTTGTGCTCTGGCTTTGGCATGTTTCCTCTCGTAAGCGATGTGAGAAGTGTGATGGAAGAAGGAAGAAGTTAAGGAAGAAAGTTGCGCAGAGCGTCACGCTCCCGGCCCCATACTTCTTCCATCATCCTTCTTCCATCTCACTTTTCTTTTCCTTCTCCACCCGCGCCCTGCCCTCCGGCGCACCGGCGCCTTTTGGCTTTTGCCGCGAATAGTGGTCGAGCGATGTCACGACGCCGCGCAGCAGGCGGATTTCGGTCTCGGTAAACTGCGCCCGCACCAAAATGGCCCGCAAGTTATGTGTCATCACCTCAGTCTTTTCCTTCGGGCGGAAATAGCCGCGGGATTCCAGCGCCTCCTCCAATTGATTGAACAAGCCAATCGTGCGCTCCTTGACCGCCGGGACCATTTCCTGACCGGCAAACGCCGTTTCATGGTCGTCGCCAAGCCCCGTCTTCATCCATTCATAGGACATGAGCAGAACCGCCTGCGCGATGTTCAGCGAGGCGAAGGCGGGGTTGACCGGAAACGTGACGATTTCATCGGCAAGGCTGATCTCATCATTGTTCAGCCCCCATTTTTCACGCCCGAACAGGATACCGGTGCGAAGACTTTCCGATTCTTTTTTCCTAAGCTGTTTCGCCGCCTCCACCGGCCCGCGCACCGGCTTCAGCGCCTCGCGCTGGCGGGCGGTGGTGGCGTAGACGAAGTTGAGATCGGCAATTGCAGCGGCAAGGTCTTCGTAGACTCTGGCCTGCGCAATGACATGCTGCGCGTTGGCGGCCGCCGAGCGGGCCTTTTCGTTGGGCCAGCCGTCGCGCGGATTGACGATGCGCAGCTCAGACAGGCCGAAATTCGCCATCGCCCGCGCCACCATGCCGATATTCTCGCCGAGCTGCGGCTCGCAGAGGATGATGGCGGGGCCGCCGGTCATTTGATTGTCTGAGGCCTTGGTTCTCGCCATCTAATGCTTCCGGCGCGGCTGAATCATTTTCATTGCCGCTTTTCATGGGCGGGATTAGCTTACTTTCAGGTATGGAAGGAAGGATTTTCAACATGGCCGATTTGCTGGAGCGGCTTCACGCCAAGCTTGATCCGCTCGGCGCGGTGTCGAAGAAAATGTTCGGCGGCGTCTGTTTCATGCTGAACGGCAATATGACGGCGGGCACCTCGAAACGAGGCATGCTGGTGCGCGCGGGCAAGGACTTCGGCGCCATCGCCGCCGGGCGCAGCGACTGCCAGCCAATGGAAATGGGTGGCAGGGTGATGGACGGCTACTGGTATGTTGAGGAAGGCATCGATGACGCGGCGTTCGGGTTCTGGATGGATGCCGCGCTTGCCTTTAACGGAACGCTGCCGCCAAAATAGGCCGGAGCCTGCGGCGTCATGACGTCTGGATAGGACCGGCAATTGGACTAACTTACCCATGGAAAGCGGCAAAGGGAGGCGCTGCCGGACCAAAGGACATTTGTGATGGACACTTTTGACGCCCTCTTGCTCGCCCGGATGCAGTTCGCATTCACCATTGGCATGCACATCATCTTTCCCGTCTTCACTATCGGCCTCGCCAGCTTTCTGGCGGTGCTGAACGGGCTGCATCTTGCCACAAAATCAACGGCTTACCTCTCGATTTTCGACTATTGGAAAAAGATATTCGCCATCAATTTCGGCATGGGCGTCGTCTCCGGAATCGTCATGAGCTACCAGTTCGGCACCAATTGGAGCGTGTTCGCCGACAAGGCCGGGCCGGTCATCGGTCCGCTGATGGGCTATGAGGTGCTGACGGCGTTTTTTCTCGAGGCCGGGTTTCTCGGCGTCATGCTGTTTGGCCGCGACAAGGTCGGCCCGCGCCTGCACTTCCTCGCCACGCTTATGGTGGCCGTTGGCACATTCATCTCGGCCTTCTGGATTCTTGCCGTCAACAGCTGGATGCAGACGCCAGCGGGCTATGGCATGAACGATGCCGGACAGTTCATCGTGACCGACTGGTGGAAGGTGATCTTCAATCCGTCCTTCCCCTACCGCCTCACGCATATGGTGCTGGCCGCCTATCTGACCACCGCGCTGGTCGTCGGCGCAGTCGGCGCGTGGCACCTGTTGCGAGACAGAGGCAACATCGGTGCCAAAGTGATGTTCTCGATGGCGATGTGGATGGCCGCGATCGTGGCGCCGATCCAGGCCGTCGCCGGCGACATGCACGGGCTGAACACGTTCAAGTACCAGCCGGCGAAGATCGCGGCGAT
>JANMMM010000384.1:0-47163 GCA_031373225.1 Phyllobacteriaceae bacterium
GGGGGGGGGGGGGGGTGTGGGCCCCGGGGGGGGGGGGGGGGCGGGCGGGGGTGGGTGGGGGGGGGGGGGGGGGGGGGGGGGGGGGGGCGGCCGCGAACCGGCTCCCGCCGCCCTAATCCCGGCCTCAGTCGCCGAGCGTGCCCAGTTCGTCGCTGGTGCTGATATCCCCCGGCGTGCGCGTGCCGCCGAAGCAGATGCAGCTGCCGTCGGAAAGCGGCTGGCAGCTTGTGCCGCCCAGATTGTAGCACAGCTGGCAGCATTCGCCCGTGGGCGGGAACTCCGGCGGATCGGGAGGGTTCTTTTTCTTCGCCGCCGCCACATAGTCGGCGTTTTTGCTGAGCGCAAACAGCACCGCGCCGCTCACATCATCAATGACGAACACAGTCTTGAACGGCGAAGCGTCCACCGCTTTCAGTCCCGCGGCAATCGTGTCTTTCGAGGAAAGGGCGATCAGCGCGTAGGATTTCTGGATGGCGCGTCCCTTCTCGGTGAGCTTAATGGAGACCTCGCGCATCTGCTTGCAGTCGATATGATGATAGAGGTGCTGCTTTGCCCGCTTCAGCTGTTCGGGCGTAAGCTTTACTTTAGCCATGGTCATCTCCTCACAAAATGCCCGCCCGCCCTGCGCCGCCGCCTCAAACGGCGGAATGCGGATATGGTCTGGAAGGAAGACGCCTCGCGTCCCCCGCAGTCACTCATGTGTTCAGATTCCGGTCGCCCCGTTTCGGGGTTCACGCAGCCCTTCGGGCTTTATGTTTGGCCATGGACCGATGGCGGCAGCAATGTTTTGCACTCCGGAGGAAAGTTAGCAGATACGGGTGCGGGTGTCGAGGCGGCGGCTCGGCGCAGGCACATCCGCCCCCCTTGCCCCGCCCTGCCCGCCATGATTGTATCCGCCAGCGCCAGCCATCCCGCCTGCGCGGCTTTGCCCGCGATATGCGCAAGGACCCGACGGACACGGAGTCCGGCCCTTTGCAATTTGCCGCGCGTTTGACATATTTGGCGGCGAGAGTTGCCTGAACTGCGAAAGGCGCGGCAATGAAGAGCGTTTTCATATGTGCGGCTCTGGCCTTTTTTTCCGGCGCTGGCACCATGAGCGCCGCCGCAGCGACGGACTGCGACACGCAGACAGGCCCCGAATGCCGCTCGACGCCATTCCCGCAGCACCGGCCAGACCCCGCCATCAAGGACACGCCGGCGCAGCCGCAGAAGGACCGGTTCGCCCTGAGCCAAGGCGTGCGGATCGATCTGAGGACAAATGAATGCGCCATGAGGGCGGCCTTGTGCCACTGCACCAATGCAATGATCGCCGCCAAGGCAAAAAGCCTCGGCGCGCGGGTCAGCGCGGCCTACGCGTTTCCCGGCGCGGCGCTGATCAAGGCCGATCTTGGCGGCGTGCCCTACGAGATCGTCATCTCGCGCGAGCGCGGCTGTCCGGTGATCCGCCAGCGGCGCGGGTGAGGCGCTGACAAGCTTTCCCGATATCACGCCCCGTTTCCGGTCTGATCATTTAAATTCCAAGGGACGCACAGGGCGTGTGGTCCTGCCGGTTGGAACTGATTGAGAGTGTGGCTCGCCACACGCCCTGTCACGGCTTTTTGCCCGGGCCGGCGCATGGGACGCTCTAGTAAAGCGTGCGAAGGCCAGGAGGGACATGGCTAAGGGACTCCGCCCGCCGGGATAACCACACCCGGCTGCCATAGGCCGCCCGCTCCCCCGAATGCCGGTTGATCACCCGGTCCCCATGAGAGCAGCGCGGCAAGTATGCGGGACGGCGTGGGGCATTGGATAGAATATGTCGCGTTTTTCTGCTAATCAATTGATATTGAATGAAATTATTTTTTCAAACACCTGATTCAATCCCCGTTTCAGACTCTCCCTCACCTGTCTTGCTGAGTAAGACTGTCCTCTCCCCGTGGGGGAGAGGCAAAGAGAGCGCCTCCGCTTTCCGCTCTCCCCGCCGGGGAGAGGACAGCTTCGCGCAGCGAAGCAGGTGAGGGAGAGTCAGAAAAAACCGCCGCCAGGTTCCGCTCAATAGCTATGTTCCCGATTTCGTCTGCTTCGGGGCCGGGATCATCGTGGAACTCGACGGCAGCCAGCATCTGGGCCGATGCCCGGCGGGATGCCTTCCTGCGCGGGCGCGGGCGGATGACGCTGCGGATTGAGAATGACGATGTGAGGGATGATGTGGACGCGGTGTGCGCGCGGATTCTGGCGGCGGCAAAGCTCCGCCTTGCCTCCCCTCCTCAGCTTGTCGAAGGGGGTGGGGGAGGACGCAAAAACTTGCGGCTGCCCTTGCTAAGTCTTGGTTTTTGCTGGCGAGGTGGAACGCCCTCTCCGGAAGCGCTCCATCCCGGACGCGCCGCCCAGTCGCCCGGAGTCTCCCCCTCATCTGCAATTTCTAAGACTTGGCAAGAGCCAAGCCTAAGAAATTGCTTCTTCCCCCACCAAGGGGGAAGCATAGTCCTGCGCCATCGCGGCTGAAACCAACGGAGCAAAGAAGAGGCGAAAACGGCGGCGCGCTGCCTCTCCCCTTTTGGGTGGGAGAGGACGCAAAAACTTAGGCTTAGCCCTTGCTAAGTCTTAGTTTTTGCTGGCGAGGGGGAACGCCGGTGGGGGAAAGGCGCGGCTTTGACAGTTTCGCTGCGGCGTGTCCTTCGCCATGCGCCGGAGGTGATGCGGTGAATGCGAGTAAGGTCGTGCGCTTTCACTAAAATTGACTTATGCACCAAATTGCCTTGCGATCACAATTTAGAAGCTTGATTTGCGGCATTCCTGCTCTGTAAAATTGAAAACAGACTCAGTGTTTTCGCCTTAACAATTCTTGCGGTGCCATTCATGTCAAAATCCCGATCATTCTCAATCTTCTTGCTCAAAGAAACCTTTGACGCGACCAATTCGTTAAAGGAAGATCACAGCCTCGAAGACGGCACAGAGGGAAGCCAGCTGCCCGAAGGCGCAGTTTTGTTCGTTCTTGATAGTCAAGAGATACCCCCGTGGTGGCGACAATATTTTGGCATTCAGAAGCGTTTGATGCAGTCGCTAAAAGGCGCAATTGTTTTCTTGCCACTTGAGGGCAGGACGTTTGCTCTCACTTTTGGTCACGTGCATCACAATCTAAAAAGCGAGTGTTATGAATATGATTTTGGCTTGCGCGTCACACTAAACAGCGTCGATCCTGACGAACTGAAAAGTGTTGACTCACTAAATCCAGAACATGCGAGAAGACAACGCACGCAAATGTCCGTTGGTTCAGATCTTACTCTTTTTGATTTTGATCGCGATAGTACCATCCTCAAAAGCCTGACGGGTAAAGTAAAAAACGATCTAAAGGAATTTTTTAAGAATGCCACCGGGGCCAGTAACATCCGGATAAGCTCCGATGCCTCTCCAAATGAAATCCCTGAATTGTGCGGAAAACTGCTGAAGCTCTACAACGAGGATACCTACAAAGTATCTTTTCCAAGCATTCAAAATGTTTCACCCGTCAAAGATCCAATAATATTAAATGCATTGAATGCAAAACTAACTCAAGCAATTCAAGACAAAAGTGAAAATGTCGTTCTAACTATTCCAGACATTGTGAATTATTCTGATCAAATGTCCGGTATGTTTGAAGGCGAAGGGAAAAGTTTAATTTTTGATGATATTTTTATTGATTGCTATTACAGCTATCTCGAACACAAGAATTTTGATTTATTGAAACTGGATATCGCTGCACTCAAGAAACATCATTTAATATTGACGAACGAGGCGGGGGAGCCGCGAGGTGATCGTCCGAATATTTTCAAGTGCCTAATATTTGATACAATGTTGGACGGTGAACCAAAAAGCTATCACTTAAGTGAGGGCAACTGGTATTTGGTTGATGAAGACTACGTGACAGAGTTGTCTACTTATCTGGACCCACTTTGCACCGATTCGTCGCTACTCACGTACAACCATGCGGATGAAGGTGCCTATAACATCGCGTGTGCTGAAATGTTCCCTAAGATGCTATGCATGGACAAAGGCAACATCGCCCCTGCAGGACAAAAACAAGTCGAGCCTTGTGACGTATTTGAGGTCACAAGGGATATGCTCGTGCTTCATCATGTGAAAAAATCCACTGTCTCCGCGAATCTCAGCCATTTGTTTAACCAAGGGCTGAATTCGATGCAGCTTATCCGAGATAGTGGTGATGCACTTGAAAACATCAAAGCGCTGACGGTTCATAAGGCCGCCGATGGGCAGGAAGCTGAGTTCCTTAAGGCGTTTGAAGCCAACCGTTTCAAAGTAGTATTCCAGATCATCACTCACAAGGACAAAGCAGCGAAGTCTCTAAACTTGCCGCTTTTTTCACGAATCAGCCTCAAGCGGGCGATGAAAGAACTGAGACGAATGGGTGTAGAGAGGGAATTCTGTTTCGTTGAAAATCAGGCAGAAGCGTCCAAGGGTAGGAAGAAAGAGATATTAAAGAAGAGCGAGAACGGCCAGGATTCTATGGCCGCTTAATTAAGTAGCACGCGACCGCGCATTTCAATTCTAGCGCGGCCAAAATTGCCATGCCATGGCGTTTTTTAGCTGCGAACTTGGAGATAGTTATGCCAATCGGGCGATGGTCGCTCAGAAAAGCGCATTTTCGACAGACTGTGTCCGGCAAGCTGGTGCACATATCGAAGTGTTTCGTTTACTGTGCACCGCGAAGCAAAGCAGAAGGAAAAAAGGCATATCGAAACACATGTCCGCATTGTCATGCCAAGATTATATCCATTTCGATGCCAAACGGGGGATGGGTGCATTTCGAAGGTCAGAAGGGGCTGACAACGGTGCGACATCCCTGCTTTTCTAGAGGGGACCGATTGTCGAAAAAACGCGACGAACACACGCCGGACCTGTTTGAGCAAGACGACGAACGCAATCCTCGCTAGTTGCTCAGCGTTTGATTTCCTTTGTTTTTGAAAACGATCTTCCGTCTAACTCTCCACCGACCACGGGGCTCCGGGGTTTCGTCGCTCAAATCGATTCACAGTATCGATTTGCCCTTGTAAGACTTGCGGTCTTGCAGCGCCCCCCCTCAATCCCCCATCTTCAGCGCCTCAATAAACGCCTCCTGCGGAATATCCACTTTCCCGAACTGCCGCATGCGCTTTTTGCCCTCTTTCTGCTTGTCGAGCAGCTTGCGCTTTCGCGAGGCGTCGCCGCCGTAGCATTTGGCGGTGACGTCTTTGCGCAGGGCGGAGATGGTTTCGCGGGCGATGATGCGGCCGCCTATGGCGGCCTGGATCGGGATTTTGAACATGTGGTTGGGGATCAGCTCTTTGAGCTTTTCGCACATGAGGCGGCCGCGTTTGTCGGCGGCGTTGCGGTGGACCAGCATGGAGAGCGCGTCGACCGGCTCGTCATTGACGAGGATCGACATTTTGACGAGGTCGCCCTCCTTATAGTCGGTCAGGCTGTAATCGAACGAGGCGTAGCCGCGCGATATGCTCTTCAGCCGGTCGTAGAAATCGAACACCACCTCGTTGAGCGGCAAATCATAGGTGAGCATGGCGCGCTTGCCGACATAGTTGAGATCGGCCTGCAGCCCGCGCCGGTCCTGGCAGAGCTTGAGGATCGCGCCGAGATATTCGTCGGGGGTCAGAATCGTCGCCTTGATCCACGGTTCGCGGATGGCGGTGATTTTCATCGTGTCCGGCATGTCGGCGGGATTGTGCAGCTCGATGGTCGTGCCGTCGATCTGGTCGATCTTGTAGATGACCGAGGGGGCGGTGGCGATGAGGTCGAGATTGAACTCGCGCTCCAGGCGCTCCTGAATGATTTCAAGATGCAGGAGGCCGAGAAACCCGCAGCGGAAGCCGAAGCCGAGGGCGGCGCTGGTCTCCATCTCGTAGGAGAAGCTGGCATCGTTGAGCCGCAGCTTGCCCATGGCGGCGCGCAGGTCCTCGAAGTCGGCGGCGTCCACCGGGAACAGGCCGCAGAACACCACCGGCTGGGCCGGTTTGAAGCCTGGCAGAGCTTTCTCGGTCGGGCGGCGGTCCTCGGTGATCGTGTCGCCCACTCTGGTGTCGGCGACTTCTTTAATCTGCGCGGTGATGAAGCCGACCTCGCCGGGGCCGAGATCATCGACAGTGACGATTTTCGGCGTGAAAACTCCAGTCCGGTCCACCAGATATTTCGCCCCGGCCTCCATCATGCGGATTGTCATGCCCTTTTTCAGCACACCGTCGATGACGCGCACGAGGACGATGACGCCGAGATAGGGATCGTACCAGCTGTCAACCAGCATGGCTTTCAGCGGCGCGTTCGCATCGCCAATTTTCGGCGCGGGCAGCTGATGGACGATGGCCTCCAAAACATCGGGAATGCCGATGCCGCTCTTGGCGGAGATCAGCACGGCCTTGCTGGCGTCCAGCCCGATCACCTCCTCGACCTGCTCGCGGATGCGCTCCGGCTCGGCGGCGGGAAGATCGATTTTGTTGAGCACCACGACGATGTCGTGATTGTTGTCGATGGCCTGATAGACATTGGCCAGCGTCTGCGCCTCGACGCCCTGGCTCGCGTCCACGACGAGCAGCGAGCCCTCGCAGGCCGCCAGCGAGCGCGAGACCTCATAGGCGAAATCGACATGGCCGGGCGTGTCCATCAGGTTCAGGACATAATCCTCGCCGTTCTCGGCCCTGTAGTTCAGCCGCACGGTCTGCGCCTTGATGGTGATGCCGCGCTCTTTTTCGATGTCCATCGAATCGAGCACCTGCTCCGTCATCTCCCGCGCCTCCAGCCCGCCGGTGGTCTGGATCAGCCGGTCGGCGAGCGTCGATTTGCCATGGTCGATATGGGCGACGATGGAGAAATTGCGGATATGCGAGAGGGGGAAGGTCATGGGCGGGCAGATAGCGGGGGGCAGGGGAAAAGGCAATCCACTCGATGAATATCGCCAGTTTTAGCGGGCAGGCAAATGGCGCGGCATGACGTTTACAAGAGTCCGAAAAGCGAAGGGCTGATTTTGGATGTGCAGAATGACATTCCGCACATGATCGCCTTGCGGGTGTTTGCGCCCTTGATGCCGGCGGACAAGGATCAACGTGTCGCAGCACGGCTCAATACTGAATTCGAGATTGGCGACGGGCATTATGTGATGGTGCCGCAGCTGATCGCCGCCGTTCCCGCTGCCGCACTCGGCGCGCCGGTCGCCTCGCTCAAACAGCATCACCATGCCATCACCGAAGCGCTGGACATGCTGTTTTAGGGGTTTTGAACGGTGGCGGGTTACCTCTATGGGCTCTCGCTGTTGCCGAAGGTCCATGGTCAGCGCACTATGATCAATGCTTTGCAGACAGCGCATACCGCTCCCAGCCGCACGCGTTATCGCCGCGCTTTTGCTGCCCGCGCTTCACGCCATCGCTGAGCCTGGCTCCCCGACTTCTCCGCTCACCGTCTGCACCACCCGCCTCGCCGCCCTCGGCATCAAAACCGAGCGCCCCGCCGCCATCGCAGCCCCGCCCTTCGCTGCCTGTGTCATCGTCGAGCCGGTCACGCTGATTTCCGCAGCGCTCCGCGCTGGCAATCCCGTCCTTTTCCCCGACCGTCCGCTCCTCTCCTGCGCCATGGCCGAACGGCTGGGGCGGTTTTCAGTGGAGGTTGCTTCGCCCATGGCGCTCAGCTCCCTCGGCAAGTCGCTCGCATCCGTGTCCACCGGCCCCGGCTATGAATGCCGCCCGCGCAACCGGGTGGCGGGGGCGAAGGTTTCGAGCCATGGGCAGGGCAATGCGGCTGATATCGTGACGATGGAATTGTCCGGCGGGCGGAAGATCGTCATCGAAAAGCCGGGTGACCCGGCGGCGGTCGCATTTCTGGCAAAGCTGCGCACAGCCGCCTGCGCTTCATTCAACACGGTTCTGGGACCCGGCTCGGACACTTCCCATGCCAGCCACCTCCACATCGACATCGAGCCGCGCGGCAAAAAGGGCAATGCCAAATTCTGCCAATAGTCCCGCAAACTTGAAATGGCGCCGCGCCGCGTTAGGTGCTGTGTAAAGTCAACAGGACCCCGCCATGCCCCGCCTCCCGCAAGCCCTCGCCCTCCTCCTCGCCTTCGCCACCCCGTCAGCCGCTTTCGCCGCCGAGGACGCCATGCTGCGCTTCTACAAAGGAAGTTCGCGCGCGGTCGCCTCGTTCTCGGCGATCAACGGCGTCAAGCGCGATTTCACGGTGAAACTGTTTGGCAAATGGAATGGCAGAACTTTGTCGCTGCGCGAGGATTTCGTCTATGCCGACGGGGAGCGCGCCCGCAAAACCTGGCGGTTCACCAAAACCGGCGAAGGCCGTTATTCGGGCACGCGCGAAGATGTGATCGGCGCAGCGATTGTGCGCATCCATGGCAGCATCGCCAAATTCAGCTACCTCGTCGATCTCGACGGGGGTCCGGGCACGAACATTGTGCGGTTTTACGACACGATCCGGTTTTCCAGCGACGGGCGCAGCGCGCTGAACACCGCGATTGTCACGAAATTTGGGTTGCCGGTGGCCAAGGTGCGGGTCAACTTCGAAAAGTAGCCGCTCAAAAGATTGCGCCCGCGCCGATTTCCTGTATTGCCTCACCTCCACTTTGAGGCCCTTCCATGAAATTTCTCGACCAGGCGAAAATCTATATCCGCTCCGGTGACGGCGGGGCGGGGTCGGTTTCGTTCCGGCGTGAGAAGTTCATCGAGTTTGGCGGGCCGGACGGCGGCGACGGCGGGCGCGGCGGCTCCATATGGGTCGAGGCGGTCAACGGGCTGAACACTTTGATCGACTACCGCTACCAGCAGCATTTCAAGGCTGCGACCGGCGTGCACGGAATGGGCCGCAACCGCACCGGCGCGAATTCGGACGATGTTGTCTTGAAAGTGCCGGCGGGCTTAGTGTTTTTGCAGGCGCGCCGATGCCCAAATGAACAGCAGCGTGGCGGCAAGAGCGAAGACCGCACGCATCGAGTGGACGCGCGCCCATTGTTCAATAAGCTCGCGGCTGGCCGCTGAGGCGGCGTCCGCGCCGATGCCGGTGAGGGCGCTGTTGATCGGCGCGACCACTGCAAGCGTCCAAGGCAAATTAGCCAGCATGAACGCCCCGCCAGCCAGAAAACGCCAATCGCGGATGAACCACCATGCGGCAATTCCGCAAAGGCCTGCTAGAATGGCCAGGCTTCCCTGAACAATGAACCCCGCCTCGAAGCTGACTTTCCATTCCGCCAGCAATGGCGCATCGGCAAGGGCCATCCGCGCGGGCTGCTCGCCGATAATGATATAGAACGCGATGCCGAAGAAAACCGCCGCGAGCGCAACAGACAGGACAGGCAGATAGCGTTTCATCATTGTCCAATCCCCATGCGCGACAGAAGGCGGTCCTTGCGGACAATCTGGTGATAGAGCGCAGCGCCCGCATGAATGAAGAAGAGAGCAGCCATCAGACGGGCCAATATAGCGTGCCCGTAGCGCGGAGCATAGTTCCAAAAGTCCGGGAGCGGTCCGGGCGCACCGCCGAATAGGATCTCCCCGGCGCCAGACAGCGCGAACATCGCGATTCCGGAGACAGCAAGTCCAACGATGGTCACATAAAGCAGGACATGCACAGCTTTGGCCGCCGTTTCCTGAAATTTGGGAATTCCCGCCACCGGCGCAGGTTTTTTGTCGGCAAACATCCACCAGCAAATGCGCAGAATGGTCAGCGCCAGAACAGCGGAGCCAAGCGGGGCGTGCACCCGCAAGATAGAGGCTTTGGCCGCCGGATCAGCCGTGTTGGCTGCGGTGAAGCCCGCGATGACCAGCCCAATGATGAGGATCGCGCTGACCCAGTGTATAGTGATGGCAATCGCGCCATATCGGCTATGCGTGCTCTTCCATGACATATCGCTGATCCTCTCTTGGTTTTGCTGCGGCCTGCAGTTTTTCCCGAACAGACCGCAGCACGCTGACCGCCGTCTTGATGTCAGACACGTCAATGCCCTTGGCAAGGCCTTCCACCCATGGAAGCTGCCGCGCCATAGCCTCATCAAACACGCGCTTTCCGCTCGTGCTGAGCACGGCAAGTTTAGCGCGCGCGTGGTGGGGATTGTCGGCAAAGGCCACGAGACCCTCGGCGGCCAGCGTGTTGACAACGCGCTGGACCGCTTGCCTGCTAAGTCCCATGTTTCGGGCAATATGGGCAACCGGAAGCGGCACAGGCGCCATTTCGATTGCGCCAAGCACCTGCCATCGCGCCGAGGTTAAACCAATGGCGCTGACCAGCCGGTCTCCGGCCGCAAGCAGTTCGCCGTTCAGCCGGAACGTCTCGATGATCAGTGTGGTCATATGCAGGGTCATCAGAACAACATGATCTCATATTGACAACATGTTGTCAATTACAAAAACCACGTTGGCTTTTGAGAACTTCCCGACAGCGTGCGAGCGCACAGCGCCCCACTTCCCTGCCCGCCGCTTTTCGCTTATGGCCTCCATTCAAATTTGAGGCCCTTCCATGAAATTTCTCGACCAGGCGAAAATCTATATCCGCTCCGGCGACGGCGGGGCGGGGTCGGTTTCTTTTCGCCGTGAGAAGTTCATCGAGTTCGGCGGGCCGGACGGCGGCGACGGTGGGCGCGGCGGCTCCATATGGGTCGAGGCGGTCAACGGGCTGAACACTTTGATCGACTACCGCTACCAGCAGCATTTCAAGGCGGCGACCGGCACGCATGGCATGGGGCGCAACCGCACGGGCGCGAACTCCGAAGATGTTGTGCTGAAAGTGCCGGCGGGCACGCAGGTGTTTGAGGAAGACAATGAGACGCTGATCTGCGACCTGACGCAGTTCGGCCAGCGCTTCAAACTGGCGCAGGGCGGCAATGGCGGCTTTGGCAATGCGCGCTTCAAATCCTCTACCAACCAGGCGCCGAGCCATGCCAATCCCGGCCTTGAAGGCATCGAGCGCACCATCTGGCTGCGGCTGAAACTGATCGCCGACGCCGGGCTGGTCGGGCTACCGAACGCCGGCAAATCCACCTTTCTGGCCTCCGTCACCGCCGCGCGGCCAAAGATCGCCAATTACCCGTTCACCACGCTGCATCCAAACCTCGGCGTCGCCTCGGTCAACGGAAGAGAATTTGTCATTGCCGACATTCCGGGCCTGATCGAGGGCGCGCATGAGGGGGTCGGCCTCGGCGACCGTTTCCTCGGCCATGTCGAGCGCAACCGCGTGCTGCTGCATCTGGTTTCGGCGCAGGAGGAGGACGTCGCCAAGGCCTACAAGACTGTGCGGAAAGAGCTGAAAGCCTATTCGAAACTGCTCGCCGACAAGCTGGAAATCGTCGCGCTCAGCCAGGTGGACACGGTGGATGACGAGACGCGCGACGCCAAGCTGGCGGCGTTGAAAAAGGCCGCGAAGAAAGCGCCGCTGGCTCTTTCCGCTGTCTCGCGGCAGGGGCTGGACACGGCTTTGTTCAAGCTGGCGCAGGCGATTGAGAATGACGAGAAGGGCGAAGCGCCAATTGTCAAAGACGAGCGCTGGAACACCTGACATGCGGCCGCTTAATTCCTACAAGCGCATCGTCGTCAAAATCGGCTCCGCCCTCTTGGTGGACCGCACATCTGGTCTGAAGCGCGACTGGCTCGCGAGCCTTGGCGATGACATCGCCGCGCTCGCCAAGTCCGGTGTGGAAATGCTGGTCGTCTCATCCGGCGCGATAGCCTTGGGACGCACGGTGTTGAAGCTGCCGAAGGGCGCGCTGAAGCTGGAGGAGAGCCAGGCCGCTGCCGCCGTCGGCCAGATTGCGCTGGCCCGCGCCTATGACGAAGTATTGGGAACGCACGGGCTGACGACCAGCCAGATCCTGCTGACTTTAGGCGACACCGAAGAGCGCCGCCGCTATCTCAACGCCCGCGCCACGATTGGCACGCTGCTGCGGCTGAAGTCGATCCCCATCATCAACGAGAACGACACGGTGGCCACCAGCGAAATCCGCTATGGCGACAATGACCGCCTCGCCGCCCGCGTCGCCACCATGATGGGCGCGGACCTGCTCATTCTGCTCTCCGACATTGACGGACTGTACTCCGCCGCGCCGCATCTTGATCCAGACGCGAAGCACTTCGCTGTCGTGGAGAAGATCACCCCGGAGATCGAAGCCATGGCGGGCGCGGCGGCGTCGGAAATCTCGCGCGGCGGCATGAAAACCAAGCTCGACGCCGGCAAAATCGCGACGTCAGCGGGCACTGCGATGATCATCGCTTCCGGCGCGCGGCTGAACCCGCTTGCGGCGATTGACAAGGGCGAACGCTCAACCCTTTTTAAGCCAAGCGCCAATCCGGTCAGCGCCTACAAGACCTGGATCGCCGGCCATCTTGATCCAGCTGGCCGCTTGACGGTGGACGCCGGGGCGCTGACGGCGCTGCTTGCCGGAAAATCGCTGCTGGCGGCGGGGGTCAAATCGGTGTCCGGCAGTTTCGAGCGCGGCGACACGGTGGCCGTCATAGGTCCGGACGGGCGCGAGGCGGCGCGCGGGCTGATCGCCTATGACGCGGCGGATGCCGTGAAAATCGCTGGCAAGAAATCTGCCGACATACCGGAGATTTTGGGCTATGAAGCCCGTTCCGCCATGATCCACCGCGATGATCTGGTGGTTAAGGCGCAGACGAACTGAGTGCTGTTATGACGGACCTTGCAGAGAAAATCGACGTTCAGTCCCTGATGCGGGACATGGGCCGCGCCGCGGAGACCGCAGCGACGGCGCTTGCCACCGCCACCGCCGAGCGAAAATTCGCCGCGCTGACCGGCATGGCGCAGGCCATCGGCGCGCACACCGAAACCATTCTCGTCGCCAACGCGCTCGACATGGCGCTGGCGCATGATTCCAAGCTTTCGACCGCCCTGCTCGACCGCCTGCAGCTCGACAAGAACCGCGTGCGGGGCATCATTGATTCGATCCGTTCCATCGCCGAAATCAAGGACCCGATTGGCGAGATCATCGCCGAGTGGGACCGCCCCAACGGCCTGCATATCGAGCGCGTGCGCACGCCATTGGGCGTCGTTGGCGTCATCTATGAAAGCCGCCCGAATGTGACGGCGGACGCAGGCGCGCTGTGCCTGAAGTCCGGCAACGCCGTCATCCTGCGCGGCGGCTCCGACTGCGTGCACACATCGGCGGCCATTCACAAATGCCTCGTGGAAGGATTGGTGAAAGCCGGTTTGCCTGCGGAATGCATCCAGCTGGTCCCGGTCAATGACCGCGCCGCCGTCGGCGAGATGCTGAAGGGCCTCGACGGCGCCATCGACGTCATCGTGCCGCGCGGCGGCAAGAGCCTTGTGGCGCGGGTGCAGGCCGAGGCGCGGGTGCCGGTCTTCGCGCATCTGGAGGGGCTCTGCCATGTCTATGTCGACAAGTCGGCGGACCTCGAGATGGCGCGGAAAATCGTGGTCAATTCCAAGCTGCGCCGCACCGGAATCTGTGGCTCCGCCGAGACTCTTCTGATCGACCGCGCCGCCTCCGCGACGCACCTCCGCCCCATCCTCGAAGACCTTGCGGGCAAGGGCTGCGAAATCCGCGGCGACCGGGATGTCGTCCACGCCTTCCCTGCCGCCAAGGCCGCGACCGACGCCGACTGGTCCACCGAATATCTTGACGCGATTATTTCCGTCCGGCTGGTGGATGGGGTTTCCGAAGCGATTGAGCATATCCAGCATTGGTCCTCGAACCACACCGAGGCTGTGGTCGCCGAAGATCCAAGCGTCGTCGCCCGCTTCTTCAACGAGATCGATTCCGCCATTCTCCTGCACAACGCCTCGACGCAGTTTGCCGATGGCGGCGAGTTTGGCATGGGTGCGGAGATCGGCATCGCCACCGGCAAGATGCACGCGCGCGGGCCCGTCGGCGTCGAACAGCTGACTTCGTTCAAATACCGCGTGCGCGGGACGGGACAGACACGTCCGTGAGCCTCGATGAGGTTCCCGCCCGGTATCTGAAAATGCCGCGTGTCGAATCTGGCATGGCGGTCGGCCTGTTCGGCGGCTCGTTCAATCCGCCGCACGCCGGTCACGTCCTCCTCGCCGAAATCGCGCTCCGGCGGCTGCGCCTCGACCAGCTCTGGTGGATGGTCACGCCGGGCAATCCGCTGAAGAGCCATAAAGAGCTGATGCCACTGAAAGACCGCCTCGCCGCCTGTGAAGCGATCACTGAGGACCCGCGCATCAAGGTCACAGCATTCGAAGCCGCGCATCACCTCCGCTACACCGCCGACACGCTGGCGCTGGTCAAGGCCAGGAACCCCGACGTGAATTTCGTCTGGCTGATGGGCGCTGACGGATTGAAAAACTTCCACCTCTGGCAGCGCTGGCAGAAAATCGCCCTCACCTTCCCCATCGCCGTCATCGACCGGCCAGGATCGACCCTGTCTTACATGTCATCGACAGTCGCCAAGACATTCGACTATGCCCGCACCGACGAGGAAGATGCGCCAAGGCTGGCGCGGATGAAGGCGCCGGCCTGGACGTTTATTCACGGGCCGAGGTCGAGCCTGTCGTCGAGCGCGATACGGAATGGAGAAGGAATTGGCGGCAAATCCAAATCCAGTTGAAATCTGTGCGGTGAGTGTGTATATTTAAGCGTATTGAAGGTTTACGATGGAACGAAACAGCCGGAAAATCATTCAGCGCCTCCAGAAGGATGGATTCTCGCTGGTTTCAGTTGTGGGGTCGCACCATAAATACAACAAGGGCGAACGCACCGTAATTGTTCCGCACCCGAAAAAAGACCTGACCGATGGCACCGCACGGTCAATTGCAAAACAAGCTGGTTGGATTTGATCCATCCATTTTGCCGAAAGGAAAGTCATGATGCGCCACTATTTCGCTTGGGTTGAACAGGAAGGCGACAGCGCATTCTGCGCACAGTTCCCCGACCTCCCGCATGTTTTTTCCGCCGCCGACGAACAGGAGAACGTTATCCGCGAAGCGTGCGACGCGCTGCGTCTGGCTGCGCAGGACAGCATTCTGCCGCCGCCGTCAGACCACGCCGTGATCTTGCGGCGTGAGGACGTGCGCGGGGCATTGGCGAAGGGCGCTTATCTCGTTCAAGTGCCGCTGATCGAGATCGGCACAGAGGTGGTGCGGGCGAATATAACCCTTGAGCGCGCCATGCTGGATGCCATCGATTTCGCCGCCAAGGGGCGGGGAATGACCAGGAGCGCCTTTCTTGTGAATGCGGCGCGGCATGAGATCGAGGCGTGACCAAATCTCATATGGAGCCGCTCTGATATAGTCTCTTGATATTATTACGCCATTGGCGTAAAATGCGCCATGGAGATTGTTCGCACCAATCGCTATTTGAAAGACCTCAAACGTCTGAATGCCGCAAAGTCTGATATAGACGCACTTGAAGCAATGATCGCGCAAAATCCGCTTTCAGGCGACGTCATTCCGGGATTGCAGGGCATCCGGAAAATTCGCTTTGCCTTCTACGGACGCGGCAAACGGGGTGGCGGAAGAGCAATCTACTTTCTGCGGGTTTCCGAGGAACTGGTCATTATGCTCAATGCCTATGCCAAGAACGAGAAATCCGATCTCACAAACGACCAGAAAAAGCTGGCGCTGTCGATATTGAAGGAATTCAGCCATGATTGACATAGAATTCGGCGACGGCCTCATCGAAGGCCTCAAAGAGGCGCTGGCGTGGAAGCGCGGCGAGCTGGCGCTGGAGACAGTCAACATTGATCCGCTTCCGGCAGCGCGCATCAAGAGCATCCGCAAGTCGGTGGCCAAGTCCACCGCCGAGTTTGAGGAACGTTTCGGAATTCCAGCCGCCACGATGAACAATTGGGAACAGGGCCGCAGAAAGCCTGACCCGGCGGGACGGCTGCTGCTTCGTGTCATTGAAGAGGCGCCTGGAATTGTTGAACAGGTGGCGCACAAGGCCGCCTGATTTTCCCGGAATCACAAAGTCTTGAATTTGTCACCCTCTTCCCGCTATACTCCCTGCACCGCGCCATCCCGGCCCGGCCCGACTGCCCCATGAAAGGAAACCCTCTGAGAACTGCCACGTCCAAGAAGGCGACGAAAACTCCTTCACCTGTTGAGATGGCCGCGATCGCGCCGTCTTCCCACGCCCTCAACACGATCCTGGCCACGCTCGACGACGCGAAAGCTGAAGCGATTGTCTCCATCGATATTCAGGGCAAATCCTCCATCGCCGACCATATGGTGATCGCCTCCGGGCGCTCGAACCGGCATGTCTCGGCTGTCGCCGACCAGGTCATCACGGCTTACAAAGAGGCCGGTCTCGGCAATCCCAAGATCGAGGGCCTTGAAGGCGCCGACTGGGTGCTGCTCGACTGCGGCGATGTGATTGTCCATATTTTCCGCCCGGAAGTGCGCGAATTCTACAATCTGGAAAAGATGTGGACCGCGCCCGACATGGGAGAAAAGTCGATGGGCGACAAAACGCGCCACTGACACCGATTTGACATGCGCATCCTCGTTTTCGCCGTGGGGCGCATGAAATCCGGGCCGGAGCGCGAACTGGCTGACCGGTATTTTGACCGCTTCGCGAAAATCGCGCCGCCCTTGGGCCTTGAATTCGGCGGCGTCACAGAAGCTGCGGAAAGCCGCTCCCGCGATGCGGATCAGCGAAAACGCGAAGAGGCTGCGAAACTTGCGGAATCCGCCGGATCAGGATCGGCCCTCATCTTGCTCGACGAGCGCGGCAAGAGCTTGTCTTCGCCGGAATTCGCATCCCTCATTGCCAAACACCGCGACAGCGGCGGTCGCGCCATGACCTTTGCCATAGGCGGCGCGGACGGCCACGCGGAAGAATCGCGGCAAAAGGCGCAGATGGTCATTTCGTTTGGGGCGATGACCCTGCCGCACCAGATCACGCGCATTCTCATCGCCGAACAGCTTTACCGCGCCGCCACAATCCTTTCCGGCCACCCGTACCACCGGGAATAATCACCATCATGTGATCGGCCCGCCTTGCCGCCGCCATGGTGCTGATATTGGCTAGCCTGAGCCGGGCTATGGTTAACAGATTGTTAGCTGGCCAAAGCTAGAGCAAGACTTAGACCTCTTCAACGGAACCTGAATGCCCGGCTGCTCCAACACACTGATAAACTGCTTTGCATTGGCGGCTGTTTCCGCAGCGCTGTCGTTTGCCTCTTTGCCCGCTCCCGTTTTTGCCCAGTCTGCGGCCCCTGCCGCTGAGAGAAAACAGCCAAGCGTGCAGGAACTTGACGCTCTGCTCGAAGCGGCCTCGGTCTCCGACCAGCGCGCCCGCGAGCTTGCCGCCGAAATCAGCGCGCTGAAGAAGGACGAGACCAGCGTCACCGCCGCGCTGATCCAGTCGGCCAAGACCGAGCGCAAGCTGTCGCAGGAAATTTCGCCAATTGAAGACCGGCTGTTGGAATACCGCACGCAGGAAGACGCGATCCGGCAGTCGCTGTTTAACCGCCGCGCGGTGCTGTCCGAGGTGTTGGCGGCGCTGCAGCGGATGGGGCTGAACCCGCCGCCGGCCATTCTGGTCACGCCGCAGGACGCCTTGTCCTCGGTGCGCAGCGCCATTCTGCTCGGCGCAGTGGTGCCGCAGCTGCGCGGCGAGACTGAAATTCTCCTTGCGGACATGGAATCGCTCTCCAAAGTCATGGTCTCCATTAAGGCCGAGCGTGAGCGGCTGCTGGCCGCGTTGAAAAACCAGGCCGAGGAAAAAATCCGGCTCGACCAGCTTGTTGAGGAAAAGAAGGCGCTCAGGGCCAGTTCGGAAGCGGCGCTGAAAGAGGAGAAAGCGCGAATTGCCGATCTCGCCAAACAGTCCAAGTCGCTGAAGGAGCTGATCGCCGGGATTGAAAACGAAGTGAAGGAAACAGCCAAGCGCGAGGAACTGGAGCGCAAAGCGGCGGAAAATGCGGCGGCCAGCGGCCAGGAGCCGGCTAAACCGCTTGCGCCGACGGCGACGCGCATTGCGCCTGGGGCCTTGTTCACTTCCCTTAAGGGCGCTCTGGCTGCGCCGGTTTCTGGCAAAGTCTCCATTGCCTTTGGCGGCAAGGATGGCGGTGGCGGAGTATCGCAGGGCTATACGCTCAAGACCAAGCCCGGCGGCCGCGTGATCGCTCCTGCCGATGCGACTGTGCTTTATGCCGACACTTTCCGCTCCTATGGGAATCTCTTGATACTGGATGCCGGTGAGGGCTATCATCTGGTCATGTCCGGCATGACCCGGCTCGACGTGTCGCAGAACCAGTTTGTGCTGGCCGGCGAGCCGGTTGGGCTGATGGCGGAGCGCGGCGCGTCGAATGATGTGGCGGCGGGCGGACCGGCGCTCTATATTGAGTTCAGGAAAGACGGCAAACCGGTTGATTCTGGCCCTTGGTGGGCTGGCGGGCCATTGGGAAGGACCAACAATGATACGTAAGTTTTCGCTCTTGTTCGCCGGCGCCCTGATGGGCGGCGCGGCGATGAGCCTTGTTTATGGCGCGCCGGGCCTGTCGGCGAATGCGGCAAGCTCCGACACCTACAGGCAGTTGTCGATCTTCGGCGACATTTTTGAGCGGGTGCGCAACCAGTATGTGACCCCGCCGGACGAGAAGGCGCTGGTCTCAAGCGCCATTAACGGCATGCTGTCCGGGCTTGACCCGCATTCGTCCTATCTCGACAACGAGGCGGCGCAGGACATGCGCGTGCAGACCAAGGGCGAGTTTGGCGGCCTGGGCATCGAAGTGACGATGGAAAATGAGCTGGTCAAGGTGATTGCGCCGATCGATGACACGCCTGCCGCAAAAGCCGGCGTTCGCGGCGGCGACTTTATCTCGCAGATCAACGGTGAGGAAGTGCGCGGGCTGACGCTTGAGCAGGCGGTCGACAAGATGCGCGGCGCGGTGAACACGCCGATCGACCTGACCATCGAGCGCGCTGGCGCAGCAAAACCGCTGAAAATCACCATTGTCCGCGACGTCATCAAAGTGAAAGCCGTCAAGTTCCGCGTTGAAAACGATGTCGGCTATCTGCGGGTGATATCCTTCACTGAAAAGACATTCGACGATCTGGACGCCGCGATAGCGACCATCAAGAAAGACATCCCCGCCGACAAGCTCAAGGGTTTCATTCTTGACCTGAGACTAAATCCCGGCGGCCTTCTGGATCAGGCGATCAGCGTTTCCGACACATTCCTTGAGCGCGGCGAGGTGGTTTCCACCCGCGGCCGCGACCCGCAGAACGTCAACCGCTATGAGGCGCGCAGTGGCGATTCCATCGACGGCAAGCCGCTGATCGTCATGATCAACGGCGGCTCGGCCAGCGCATCGGAGATTGTCGCGGGCGCTTTGCAGGACCATCACCGCGCAACTGTTCTCGGCACGCGCTCGTTCGGCAAAGGCTCGGTGCAGACGATTATCCCGCTTGGCGAGGAAATCGGCTCGCTGCGCCTGACCACGGCGCTGTATTACACACCGGCCGGCAAATCGATTCAGGGCAAGGGCATTGTGCCCGACATCAAGGTAGAGCAGCCGCTGCCGGAAGAGTTCAAGGACGCCGACGTGACGCGCGGCGAATCTGACCTGAAGGGCCACATCAAGGGCAAGCTGGAGACAGATGAGGGCTCCGGCTCCAACGCCTATGTTCCGCCGGAGCCGAAGGACGATGTGCAGCTCGCTGCCGCGCTGAAGCTTCTGAGGGGCGAGACCAAGGATCCGGCCTTCCCGGCCGATCCGAACAAGGCGCTGCCGAACTAAAATTCGAAGACCGGCTGACACGGGGGACCCGTCTTGAGCAACAATCTCGACCGCCCTCTTGGGCAGAATCTTACTCCCGCAAAAAGTAAGCCAAAACTTACATTAGCGCGGATATTGCCGGTTTTTCTGGGGGTGGCCGTGCTTGCAGGGTCCGCAGTGTTTGCGCTGCAGCATGACAATCTGCGGGAGGCAGCGCCAATATCCGTCGAAGCCAAACCCGCTGCCGTGGCTGCCGATGCGCCAGTCCCTGCGACCTCGGATGCGGCGACCGCTGAGTCAGGTGACACGCTGATTGCATCCAAAGATGCTGCAGGAGCGAAGACCGGCGTCGGTCCGAAGATCATCAAGGTGAAACCTGATCCCAAGGACATTACCGGTTCGGTCGTGGTCCGTGATCCGTCGAAATTGACACAGGACCCAAAAGTTGCGCATGTGCCGGACCCGGGACTGACGGAAAAGACGCAGGAGGGCGTCTTGCCCGTGCGGGCTGCAGACGGCCGTCGGCCTTTTGACGTCTACGCCAGGCCTTGGTCGGGCAAGCGCGGCGCAAAAGTGGCGGTCATAATTGGCGGGCTTGGCATCTCACAGTCTTCGACACAGCGCGCTATCCGCACGCTTCCGCCCGAAATCACCCTCGCCTTTGCGCCGCAGGGCAACAGCCTGTCGCGTTGGGCGCAGGAGGCGCGCCGCGGCGGCCATGAAATCCTTTTGCAGATTCCGATGGAGCCGTTTGACTATCCCAGCGTCAATCCGGGCAGAGGAACACTTCTGACAGAAGATGAGCCGACTAAAAACTTGGAAGAGCTTCGCCGCTCGATGGGCCGCTTTACCAATTATTCGGGCGTGGTGAACTATATGGGCGCGCGTTTCACATCCGAAACGACCACCTTTCAGCCAATTATTCGCGAAATTGCTGCACGTGGATTGCTTTTTGTCGATGACGGAACATCGGCGCGCAGCCAGACCGTGGCTTTGTCAGAATCCGCCAAGGGCGCCTATGCGGTCGGTGATCTGGTGATTGATGACGTGCAGGACAAGGAAGCTATTCTAAAAAAACTTGAACAGCTTGAGGCGAGCGCCCGTGCCTCCGGCTCCGCCATTGCCACCGGCACCGCCTTTGACACAACAGTGGAAGCCGTCGCGGCATGGGCGGAAGAGGCCAAGAAGCGCGGCATTGAAATAGTCGGCGTGTCCGCCTTGGCGCATGATCCTGAAAGGTAAACGTCGGAGAACGGATTGGCAGACCCGCGCATCGTCCCAGCTGACTGTCTGCCCTACCGCCCTTGCGTCGGCGTCATGGTGCTAAACAGGCAAGGCCTTGTCTGGGCCGGACGCCGCATTGCCGATTCCGAGAGCGAGCTGGAGGGCGCTGCCCATCTTTGGCAAATGCCGCAGGGCGGCATCGACCATGGCGAGACAGCCGTGAAGGCGGCGAAACGCGAGCTTTACGAAGAGACCGGTATAAGATCGGCCAGCCTCATTCAGGAAGCGCCGCATTGGATCAATTATGATTTGCCGGCTGATCTTATTGGCATCGTGCTGAAGGGCAAGTTCCGCGGTCAGACGCAGAAATGGTTCGCCTTCCGCTTTGACGGCGATGAATCCGAGATCGCCATCAACCCTCCGCCCGGCGGGCACAGCGCTGAATTCGACCGCTGGGAGTGGAAGGAAATGCGCGAATTGCCGGAGCTGATCGTGCCGTTCAAGCGGCATGTCTATGACGACGTCGTCTCGGTCTTTGGCCATCTGGCGGGGAGACGCGCATGAGCGCCGCCGTACCGGTCCTGACAGGCGCGCGCGTCATCCTGCGGCCTTACCGTATGTCGGATTTTGACCGGCTCGTTAACCACTACCAGTCGCCACGCTCCGCCTATATGGACGGCCCGAAGAGCATCGGCAAAGTATGGAGCGAATTCGCCGCCGATATCGGCCAGTGGGCGCTGCTCGGCTTTGGCTGCTGGTCGATCGAGGAGCGGGCAAGCGGCGCATGTCTTGGCGTGACTGGCATCAACTTCCCCCCGGAATATCCGGAGCGCGAAATCGGCTGGGTGTTGTGGGAGGAGTTCGAGGGCAAAGGCTATGCCTTTGAAGCCGCCTCAATGGCGCGGGATTTCGGCTTCCGGAAGCTGAAGTTTGACACGCTCGTCAGTTATATCGACCCGGACAATGCAAGGTCCATCCGCCTCGCGGAAAGGCTGGGAGCGGTGCGGGACGAAAAGGCCGCCACGCCCAATGGCGAGGGATGTCTCGTGTATCGCCATACGCGCGTTTAGGCCGCTGAAAGGTGGACGCTGCGGAGAATTTCCGGTAGTCGGCAGCACGGATGACAGGATGCCGGCATGACGCGCAGACACTTGGCCGGGACCGGCTGGAAGATGAATTTCGACGGCGCAGCCACACGCGCCTATGCGGCGGCGCTGCGCGCTGAACTCTCTGCGATTGAGCACAGCCGGACTGATATTTTCGTCCTGCCGCCCTTCACCGCGCTGCATCAGGCAAAGGCCGCCTTTGCCGGCTCGCCCGTCGCCATTGGCGGCCAGAACATGCATTGGGAGGCTTCCGGCGCGTGGACGGGAGAAATCTCCGCGCCAATGCTCATCGACGCCGGCTGCCGCTATGTCGAACTCGCCCATTCCGAGCGCCTCCAGCATTTTGGCGAGACCTATGATCTGGTGCGGCTGAAGGTCAACGCCGCCTTCGCGCATGATCTCATCCCGATATTGTGCATCGGCGAAATGGCGGACGAGAAGGCGGCGGGGCGGACTGACGCTGTGCTGGAATATCAAGTTTTGACGGCGCTGGCGGACCAGAGCGCCGACACCGCGCCGAAGGCCGTCCTCGCTTACGAGCCGCGCTGGGCCATCGGCGCGAAAGACGCCGCCGATCCCGCCTATGTCGCCGAACGCCACGCCTTCATCCGCTCGGTCATCGCCAAGCGCTTCGGCACGGCGGCTGCCGCCAGCGTGCGCATCGTCTATGGCGGCTCGGCTAAGACGCAGAACGGACTGGCGCTTGCGGCGCTGGCCGATGTTGACGGCCTGTTTGTCGGCCGCGCCGCGTGGACGCCGGAAGGATTTGCCGACATAATCCGCATCGTCAGCCGCGCGGCGGAAGCAAAGGAGAGACCATGAAAATCGCCATCGGAGCCGACAGCGCCGGCAAGCCGCTGCTGGATGTGATCGAAGCGCATCTGGCCACGAAGAAAGACCTTGCGGTCAGCAATCTCAGCCAGTCCGGCTTTTACGCCGACCTGTCGGCCAAGCTTGCACAGACAATTGTCAATGGCGAGAATGAGCGCGGCATCCTGATCTGCGGCACCGGCATCGGCGTCAGCATCGCCGCCAACAAGGTCCCCGGCATCCGCGCCGCGCTGACGCATGACACTTACTCGGCCGAGCGCGCCGCCAAGAGCAACAACGCCCAGATCATCACCATGGGCGCCCGCGTCATCGGCCCGGAGCTGGCCAAGAGCATCGTCGATGCATGGCTCGCCTCCGAGTTCGACCCGAACGGGCCGTCGGTTGGGAATGTTGATGCAATCAACCGGCTGGATGGGTGAATGTCTCATTAGAGCATCGTGCGAAAAAGTGTGTGCGGTTTTTCGCAAAAACGATCCGATAAAACAAAGACTTAGAGCGCCAGCGCTGATTCTGCCAGCGCGCCTGGCGCGCTAAGAGCGTTAAAGCTCGGGCGTGGTCAATGCCGGTAAGGGCAGTGTGCGGCAAGTTCTGCAAATTGGACCGATGAGCGGCGGCGATGGCGGAGTGGTGATGTTCAACGGCACTGATTCCCGGAAACGAACGCCGTCAAGACCAAGAGTAAAGTGAAATCCGCCAGCGCCTGCGTCAAAGATACTCCGCGTACAAACCCGGTCGGTCTTACGCAAGTGATCCGGGCGGCTTCCCGTCCCCACAGCCCCAATTTGGATTCCGCCGGAGCCCACGCTGCTCACGGCAGCGCGCGGACATGGCGCACGGGCCTGCCCGTTGCAGCCGCCTGAGCCGCATGCAGGATGGCGTTGGCGTCGATGCCGTGATGGCGGTGGAGGTCCTGGATTGTTCCGGTCTGGCCGAAATGTTCGACGCCGAGCGCTTTGACCAAATGTCCACGCACGCCGCCAAGCCAAGCCAAAGTTGCCGGATGGCCGTCGATTACGGTGACGATTGAGCAAGCGCGGGACAGCGGCGCGAGCAGCCGTTCGACATGGCTTGCTGCGCCGAGATTGCCGCGCTGGCGCGAGCGCTCGGCGGCCTGCCAGCCGGCGTTAAGCCGGTCGGCGGAAGTGATCGCCAGCAGCCCGATGTCGCGGCGATCCTCGGCCAGCAGCCCCGCCGCTTCAACCGCCTCGGGCGCGACCACGCCGGTGTAGGCTATGATGACTTCCGCGTTCGGGCCGGGTCTGCGCATCCAATAGGCGCCGTTGATAATGTCGCGCTCCAGCTCAGGCGTCATCGCGCGTGACGGCTGCTCCAAAGTGCGCGTTGACAGACGCAGATAGACCGAGCCGCCGGTCTCGTCGCGCAGCCAGGTCGTCTCGTCCGGATCGCCCCCGCCATCTCGTTGAATGTATTCGAAGGCCCAGCGCATGATGACGGCCAGCTCGTCGGCAAAGGCCGGTTCGAACGCCGCCAGACCGTCCTGCTTCAACCCAATCAGCGGCGTGCCGATGGACTGGTGCGCGCCGCCTTCCGGGGCAAGCGAAATGCCGGAAGGCGTCGCCACGGCCATGAACCGCGCGTCCTGATAACAGGCATAATTCAGCGCATCGAGGCCGCGCTCGATGAACGGGTCATAGAGCGTGCCAATTGGAATAAGCCGCTCGCCATTGATGGAGTGCGAAAGGCCGAGCGCCGAGAGCATGATGAACAGGTTCATCTCGGCGATGCCCAGCTCCATATGCTGGCCCTTGGGCGAGAAGTCCCAGTTAAAGGTCGAGGGAATTTTCTCCGCCTTGAATGTGTCGGCCATGGATTCACGCGCGAACAGTCCGCGCTTGTTGACCCAGCCGCCGAGATTGGTGGAGACCGTGACATCAGGCGCAGTGGTGACAATCCGGTCCGCCAGCGGATGATCTGTCGCCGCAAGCTCGCTCAGGATCATGCCGAACGCCGCCTGGGTCGACATGCTGGATGCGGCGCGGAAGGGTAGGCTTTCCGGCACCGGAATTTGCGGCGCGCTGAAGCGGCGTGTGCCGCGCTGGACAAAGGGCACATCTTTCAGCGCAGCTTCAAACGCCTCGGCTTGCATGGGGAGCGCCTCAAACTTCTCCCATTCATGCCTAGGCCGCACGCCCATCTGTTCCCGCCAGACTTCCATCTGTGACGGGTTCATCAGGCCGGCATGGTTGTCCTTGTGGCCTTGGAACGGCAGACCGTAACCCTTGATTGTGTAGGCGATGAAACAGGTCGGGCGGTCATGCTGCGCAGCTTGCTCAAAAGCCCGCAGAAGGCTTGGCAGATCGTGTCCGCCGAGATTGGTCATTAGCTGGCTAAGTTCCACATCTGAAAATGCTTCAATCAGCCGCGTCGTATCGCCTTGGTCGCCAATCTCGTCGTTGAGCCGTTTGCGCCACGCCGCGCCGCCCTGATAGGCGAGCGCTGAGTAAAGCTGGTTCGGGCAGGTGTCGATCCATTGCCGCAGCCGCGCTCCCCCGGGCTGGGCGAAGGCCGCCTCGAGGCGCGAGCCGTATTTCAGGATCACTACGTCCCAGCCAAAATTCTGGAAGATGCTTTCAAAACGCTCCCACAGACCCTCGCGGATCACAGCGTCAAGGCTCTGGCGGTTATAGTCAACCACCCACCAGCAGTTCCGCAGCCCGTGTTTCCAGCCCTCCATCAGGGCCTCGAAAATATTGCCCTCATCCATCTCCGCGTCGCCGAGCAGCGACACCATCCGGCCTTCCGGCCAGTCTTTCGCCCAGCCATGCGCTTTGACATAATCCTGGACCAGCGAGGAGAACAGCGTCTGCGCCACGCCAAGGCCGACCGAGCCGGTGGAAAAGTCCACATCGTCAACATCCTTGGTGCGCGACGGATAGGACTGTGCGCCCTTGTAGCCGCGGAAGTTGACGAGTTTTTCCTTTGTCTGATTGCCGAACAGATATTGCAGCGCGTGGAACACCGGCGCGGCGTGCGGCTTGACGGCGACCCGGTCCTGCGGGCGCAGCACCGCGCCGTAGAGCGCGGCCATGATTGTCGCCAGCGAGGCGGACGAGGCCTGATGGCCGCCGACCTTCAGCCCGTCTGTGTTGAGCCGCACATGGTTGGCGTGGTGGATGGTCCAAGTGGACAGCCACAGGATTTTCTTCTCAAGCGCAGAGAGGAAAGCGATGCGCTCATCAAGGCTCATTGTTTTGCTCCGCGCATTGCGGCGTCAACTGTGTTAAATCAGGAGCCGCGCCCATAGCCGCGCGTGGCGTCGCGCATAATGTCGAGAATGCGTTCCTGCTCCGTCGTGGTGTGCCGCGCGCCAGCTTCCGCTGTGCCGGTTGCCGTGGCTGTCAGTGGAATATCCGGGCTGCCATGCTCGCCGACCAATGCCATCGCCCAGCGCGAAAAGACACGCGACGCAGCCATGCTTTCCTCGCGCAGCTGAACAGATGTGTGCCGCTTGTCCTTCTCAATATGCGCATAAAGCGCGCGCACCTCGCCTTCCTCGCCTTCCAATGTCTGCGCGAACCAGTCGTCGTAAAGCAGCAGCGCTCCGGTGATGCCGCGCTCGGCGTTCTTGTGGCGCGCGGCGCGCAATATGCTGCCCAATTCCTCGTCCAGCTTGTCCGCAGCGATCAGGCTCTTGGACCGGTAGATCAAGCGGAAGACCATTTCCGGCAAGATCGTCTTTGAAACAGAACGGGCGATGTCAGTCTGGCTCACGGCTTGTCTCCCAACACTCTCACGCGACAACCGGCGCCATGCCGGTCATCACCGTTACGAATTTCAAAGCAGCTCCGCGCCGCCGCCGAGCGCCGGACCCGCTGTCGGGTCAAAATCGTCCCGCTTGTTGGCGATCAGCGTCTGCGTCGTCAGGATAAGCCCCGCGACCGAGGCGGCGTTGCGCACGGCGCTGTAGGAGACTTTCACCGGGTCGATGATCCCGGCGCTCATCATATCCACCAGCGTTCCCCTGCGCACGTCGAGGCCATGGCCGTTTGCGCCTTTGGCCACCCTTGCCACCTCGTCCGCGCCGTTGAAGCCGGCATTGGACGCAATGTAATGAAGCGGCATGGTGAGCGCGTGCTGCAATAGCTCGGCGCCCTGTTTCGTGCTGCCTTTCAGGCTCTTGACCAGCTTGTCGAGCTGCGGCGCGGCTTTCAGCAGCGCAAGCCCGCCGCCGGACACCACGCCTTCCTCAATGGCGGCGCGCGTCGCGTTGATCGAATCTTCGATCAGCTGGGTGCGGCGCTTCTGTTCGACCGGCGTCGCCCCGCCGGCCAGGATCATCGCTGTGCCGCCCGAAAGTTTGGCAATGCGCTCCGAAAACTTGTCGCGCTCGATATTCTCCGGCGCGGCGTCATACTGGCGCATGACCTGTTCGCGGCGGGCGGTGATCTTTTTCTGCTCGCCGCCGCCTGCGGTGATCAGCGTCTTTGACGCGGAGATGCGCACCTGGCGCGCGCTGCCGAGATCGCCGAGCTCAACCTTTTCCAGCCGACCGCCGAGGTCCATGGATATGACCTTGCCGCCGGTCGTGACGGCGATGTCCTCCAGCATGGCCTTGCGCCAATGGCCGTATTCCGGCGGATGAATCGCCGCGACCTGAAACTTCGAATTCTCGCGCATCGCCAGCAATTGCATGATGACCGGCGGGGCCAGCTCTTCTGCGATGATGAGCAGCGGCCGGCCGCTTCTGGTCACCAGAGACAGCGTGCTGGACAATTGGTCAAACGTCTGAATTTTGTGGTCGGTCATCAGGATAAATGGATTATCCAGCACCACCTGCATCCGCTCAACATCCGTCACCATATGGTGCGAGAGATAGCCGCGCTCGAACGCCATGCCTTCGACGACTTCCAGCGTGGTCTCAACCGTGTTGCCATATTCGACCGCGACGATGCCATGGTTGCCGGCGCGCTCAAACGCTTCGGCCACCATCCTGCCCAGCGCCGCGTCATTGGCGGCGATGCTGGCGACGGCGATCAGCCCGCCCGCGCCATTGACGCTGGTTGCGGCCTTTTTCAAGTTTGCGATTGTCGCCTCTACGGCGAGTTCCAGCCCTTCCACCAGCTCCACCGGATTGGCCCCGGCGGCAAGACATTTCAGCCCCTCCTGCACCAGCACGTCGGCCAGAACCGTCGCCGTCGTCGTTCCGTCGCCCGCTACTTCATTGGTCTGGCGCGACACTTCGCGCAGCACCTGCGCGCCCATGTTTTCGAACGGGTCCTCAAGCTCGATTTCATGCGCGATGCTGACGCCGTCGCGCGAGACCAGAGGCGTGCCCTGTGGCCGGTCGATGATGGCGTTCATGCCTTTCGGGCCAAGCGTGCCGCGCACGGCTTTCGCCAGTTTGGCGACGCCCCGTCCAAGAGCCTGGCGCGCCTCGTCGTCGTGCAGCATGATTTTGGGCATAATGGCTTCCTCACTTTGTACTGGTCTTTTTTCAAATTCATTTTAGTGAAACAGGCTTCAGGCTGTTGGCTGCGCCTCGCTTACCTGCGCTGTTTTCCACGACGGCACAAAAGGGGTTTCCAGATCAAAACGCACCGAGAGCAGGCCCCGGCACAAAGCGCTGTTGAACTCGGCATTGACGCCGATGCGGCGCAGGCCGGTCAGATATGAGCCGATGGCGTCGCTCTTCAGCCGCGCGCCCTCCGCCGTGATGAAAGCATGCGCGTCATCGCGCACCGGGCCGACGACGCCGCGCCGTTCAAAATAGCGGCGCACCAATGTTTGGCCTTCTTCGTCAACCGACAGGGCTTCCAGTTCGCCCAGTGTCATGGCCACAAGCGCTTCCGCTTCATGCCCGGCGTCACGCAGATGTTTAATCAAGGCAGCCTGACGGCGCTGGAACGCCTTGACCAGAAATTGCTGGCGCAGTTCGTCAAGGTCGCCGTCAGCCTCGTCGCCGAAAGTTTCCTGAAACGTCATTCCCTGGGCAAGACCGGTATTGATCTTGTCTTCATACATATGCTCGCCAATGACGACGGTGACGCCCTCAACCCAATCGAGCGCTGAGACGGCGCGGCGCATGTCGTCGGCCATCAGAAACGAGAAATTGGCGGCGCACCAATATGTCGGCAGCCGGAAACCGATATGGACCCGGTTTTGCGGGTCCACATCGGCATGGGTGATGAAATTCAGCTCCGTAACCGATTCATCAAGCTCCGGATCGCTCACGCCATCCAGGCATGCCCAGACCTGGCGCTGCCTGTCGGACATGTTGTTCTCCTGAATGTCGCGGGCGTTGTGCATGGTCATGGCGCCTTGTGCACGGCTTCGGCAAGATGGGCGTAACCGCCGCCCGCCTTGATCTTCTTCTTCTGCGCCTCTACGTCGATGCCATAGAGTTTCGCGGCGTTAAGCCCGAGGATCTTGGTCTTGTTCTCCATGGTGAGAACCGAGCCGGTTTCCTTGGTGATGTCGTCCGGAATTTCGAACGCCATGAATTTGTCGATCAGCCATTTCGGCGTCCAGATGCCATAGTCGCTGCCATAAAGGATTTTGTCTGGTCCGATCCAGTACAGAAGTTCAGCCATGATATGGCCGAAATAGGTTGGCCTTGTGTGGATGAATGGCAGCGCCACGGCGATGCCGGCATAGACATTGGTCTCTTGTACGGCGATCCAGCAGAAATCGTCTAGACGCGGCAGACCGCAATGCTCAACGATGAAATTCAGACCCTGGAACGAGGTCGCCACATCATCAATGTCGGCGACGTCAAAGGCGTCGCGGTTCAGCGGGATGATGGTCGGGCCCTTGTGCACATGGATGTTCTTGATGCCGAGCTTCTGGGCCTCTTCGAGGAACTTGTAGGATTCAGGATCCGTCAGCTTGTAGCCCTTGGACGCTCCCTTCCATTCGGCGGTGTAGAGCTTGACGCCTTTGACCTGATGCTTCTCGACCATTTCATGCATGTGCTCCAGACCCTTGGTTCCGTCGCGCGGATCGAAGGCGGAATTCAGGATGAAGCGGTCAGGATGCTTCTTCTTCATCGCCGAACTGCGCTCAGTCGTGTTGAAGCCGTTCGTGAAAAAGTCGCCAAGATAAGTCGGTTGCAGGATGGCCATGTCGTCATAGCCTTTGACAAACAAATCGTCATACATTGTGGCGGCATCGTATTTTGAAAACTGTTCCAGCGTCAGTTTTTCCTCCGCCGGACCCAAATTTGAATGATAGGCGTAGAAGCATTCGATGAACTGCTTGCCGTGAATGTTCTTCTGGTTGGCGGGGCTGCCGTCCCAGAAATGGGTGTGGCCATCGATGACGAAAATTTCCTCGCCGGTTTTTGTCCTGTACATAGTGTTCCTCCTCTGACCCTTGCGGAGCCGCTCACTTTTTTTTGCTGGTGTTCCGACCGGGCGATTTGGGCCGCCCGGTCTTGATTTCAACGGCCTAAATCAGACGATATATTCCATCATTTCGTTCATATCGCCGAAGCAGATGACCGTGTTGTCATCGGTCATCACCATGCGGCCATAATGGGTCGATGTCGAAATCTCGAACAGATGCGGGGTCATGGTGCGGCCCAGCTCTTCGGAAATCTCGTCCATCTTGAAGATCATCTTGCCGTCGCCGTCGATGCGGATCATCGCCGGCATATAGGTGACCTTGGTGTTCGGGTGGCGCGCCATGACGGTGGCGATGGCGCGGGCCTCGACGCTGTCATTCATGGTGACGCCGCACTGGAACGAAACCGTGTCTTCAAATGTGATGTCTTTCATCGCCTTGAAGATGTTGTCCTGGTGTTCTTGCAACATTTCTATCTCCTGAAGTTCTGAGTTAAAAGACGACGAAAGCATTACGCCTTGAGGCTGGCGGGAAGTGTCAGGCCGAGTTCACCGGCGATGGCTTTGACGCGGTTTTTCGCATTTGAGATCGCGTCGGAGAACGAAGCCACCTTGACGCGCGGCTGCGACCAGATCGGCTGCAGATGATTGGCGGCGTCCACAGCAAGATCCGCATGTTTTGCCAGCCATGTGCTGAACAAAGCGGTATTGGCCTTGCCATGCTTTTCGTCCGAGCCGAGCATGTGGAACAGCTCCACCGTGTTGGCGAGATTGCGCTCATAGTCGGCCTCGGCCGCCGAGACGACCGCAGGGGTGATGAAGTCGTTCTGCGCGGCGGCCGCCTGCATCAGGAAGCTGGAGCGGAACAATTCGCCGACTAAGGGTTCGAACACAACATTGGTGGCAAAATACTGCTCGAGATAGTCGTTTGAACCCATGATGGATTCAATCGACTTGCGCGTGCCCTGCCAGATTGGGTCCTCCAGCCAATGCTGCTTGCCGGCGGCGGCGTCGAAGCCTTCAATGTCGAGGCCGATTTCGCTCAGATACAGCGTCAGATCCTGGGCGAAGCGCAGCTTGTAGGACGAGTTGGTGAGGATGGCGTTGTTGACCATCTGCGTATAGCCGTAGCGCTGCGCCTGCATGGTCGAGGTGCCAAGGCCGAACTCGGCATGCTTATAGGCGCCGAGATGGTTCTGCAGGATCTTCACCCAGGCCGGGTCGAAGCGCGACGGCGCGCCGGATTTGCGGCCGTTTTCAATCGTGCTCTGCACCATGCCGCAGATCGTCGACTGGCGCTGATAATGCGTGCGCTCCCATTCCTGGTCCACGGCGCGGAACTTGTGCCAGTCGGAGCTTTTCGCCGCCGTCCAGTCCTTCGAATAGGTCGGCGTGCCGTCCGGAAATGAGATGATCCAGTCCTGCAGCAGATAACGCTCCGGGTCGGGCTGCACGTCAACCGTCATGTCCTCGTAATGGGTCGCCTTGCGGCCTTTCGGCTCGAAGTAATTGTATTTGCGGCTGTCGGAGCCGGGGAAAACCGGTCCGGCTCCGCCGGTCTTGAAGGGGGCCGTCGATTCGGCTGCTTTGGATTGTGCGCTCATTTTATCCTCCCGGATGGTTCAGTCATTTTGCGATGGAAAAATCAGAAGCCGTCATCGCGTGGCCGGCGTAAATTTATCGAAGTAGATGTGGTCGGGCTCGACATTGTTCATCTGCAGGACGGGCAGCATCGCGTCGATCATCGGTGTCGGCCCGCACGCATAGGCGTCGATTGCGCCTGCAAAATTCTCGGCGCGCAGATGCCGCGCCACGACTTCATGCACAAAGCCGGTCTCACCCTCCCACTTGTCCTCGTCGCTCGCGTGCGACAAAGCCGGGATGAATTTGAAGTCTGGAAGCTTTTCGGCAATCGCCGCCAGCTCATCCAGATAGAACAGGTCGAGCCTGGTGCGCGCGCCATAGAAGAAGCGGATTGGCCGCTGCTCGCCGCTGGCGATGTGATCGGACAGAATCGACCAGAGCGGCGACATGCCCGAGCCGCCGCCGACCAGTATCATCGGGCCGGGCCGGTTTTCGCGGCGGAAACACGTGCCATATGGTCCCTTGGCGTTGACGCGGTCGCCGACATTCAGGCCGCCGTCGAGCAGCGAAGAGAAGGCGCCGTTCGGATATTTTTTGATGATGAAACGCAGGCTCGTTGCCTCTCCCGGCGCGTTGGCCATGGAGAAGGCGCGCGTGATGGAATGGTCCGACAGGGTTAGGTCAACGTACTGCCCGGCCCAGAATTTCAACGGCCGCTCAATCTCGATTTCCAGAAGCCGTATGTCATGCGTCAGCGCGCTGATCTTCACAATGCTGCCGGCGAAATCCTTCACCGCGATGGAGCGGCTGAGCAGGTCCTCGTCATAGTTCAGCAGCTCGACATTGATGTCGCTGTAAACATGGGTGCGGCACAGGAGAATGTGGTCCGTGTCGCTTTCGTAGTCGGGCAGCGCGAACGTCGAATATTTCAAAAGCTCGATGTCGCCGTCGATCAGCCGCGACTTGCAGCTGCCGCACTGGCCCTCTTTGCAGCCGTGCATCAGCGAAATGCCCTGACGGAAGGCGGCGTCGAGCACCGTCTCGCCTTCCTCAACTTCCATCTCGATGCCGACAGGCTCGAACCGGACTTTATGCACCTGGACTTCCGACATCAAAACAGCCTTTGAAAATGAAGGGCGGGCAATAAATTTCAGGCAATCTGTTGGACGCTTGGGGGCCGCCGGAGCGGCCCCCTTGCTGGTTGGTCAATTGCAAGGGTTGATCTTGAAGCCCTTGCGGTAGTCCGCGATGGCGGCGTCACGCTCGGCGCCTTCCTTCAGCGCGCGGAACCCGCGCAGCGGGCTGCCGAGCGTGTGGCCGCGCACATGATCGAGCGTCCACATGTCCTTGGCCTCAAAACGCAGATGCGGCTGTGCGATCAGGGTCTTGCCGTCGGGGCGGACGAATCCAAGATCCTTGATGGCGTCGGCGACATCCCAGCCATGGTAGCAGTCTTCCCATTCACGGCGTCCGCTGAAGCGGCCCATGGCGGGAGTTGCGCGGCCTTCGTACTCGGCGGCGAATGCCACCTTGTGTGTCCAGCGGCAGCCTTCCGAGCAGTAGGTGTACATTTTGCCGTCGACTTCATCACAGCAGAAGTCTTCACGGATGAGACACGGCACCATGCAGCTCCAGCAGCGGTGCGGATAGGCATAGCCGACATCCGCATTGAACAGGATGTTGGTTTCGCCCGGAACGCTCAGCTTGGCATGCCATTTCCAGAAATCGCCGAATTCGGCATACCAGCCCGGATATTTATGCTCGAACCATTCAAAGTCTTTCTCCGTCTGGGCTTCGATGCGCCAGAAGTTCACCGACCAGCCGACCGTGAAGAATTGAGCGGTCTTGTGGACATAGTTCTTCTTGACGATCCGGTCCCAGGCTGCGGAGACGTCGTCGTGATGGATCTTGATGCCGTACTTTTCGAGCGGCAGCATATAGGTCCGGTAATAGTCTTCGTAGATCCAGCGGTGCCAGAGTTCGGCATAGCTTTCCTTGCTCTTGTCGCGGTTGGTCGTGCCGTACTCAATGAACGTGCCGATCGCGGCGTCAACAATCGCGTGGTTCTGCCAGAACGCATATTTGAGATCGCGCTCGAGCAGCTGGTGGTTCGACGGATCGTTGATCATCGCCATCAGCATGGAATGGCCATTGCCGATGTGACGCGATTCGTCGGACTGGACCGAGAGGAACACTGTCGGCAGCGCATAGTCGCCGTTACGGGCGGCTTCTGAAGGCATGGCCACAAACAAGGTGTTT
Organism: Phyllobacteriaceae bacterium; assembly: GCA_031373225.1. Taxonomy (GTDB): domain Bacteria; phylum Pseudomonadota; class Alphaproteobacteria; order Rhizobiales; family Rhizobiaceae; genus JANOYJ01. The sequence goes on from JANMMM010000384.1 coordinate 33,985, forward strand.
GTGAATGCGGTTTCAGCGACCACTGTAAGGTAGACGTTGGCGGCTGTGATGGCGTCACCGGTCAAAAAGCCTTCAGCGAACTGACGGCCGATCGTGGTGGCGTAGCACTTGCCGAACGCGGCTTCGGTGATGTCAAACCCTGCAGGATCAATGTAGTTTTCCATATACCACTTCTTCAGGTTCATCTGAATCGTGGAATGACGGAACTCGTCCACCATCTGCATGGTCATGCCGGTGCGCAGCTCCTCGCCTGGCGCCAAACGGGCAACCATGGCCATGGAGCGGGCGGCCGAGATTTCCGGGAAGGGGATGATCGCCAGAAACAGCTTCATCCATTCAACCCAGCGAGGCTCGACATTACGGAACATGTCGCCGCGCAGAGCGGCATCCAATGCGCCATAAACCCGGTTGTCTTTTTCTTCCTGCATCGGGAAATACGACCGAAGGACCTGTTTCATCGGGTCGCGCGGCGTCTTCGAGATTTTGTAGTCGGTCGGGAAGGTCATCGCTTCCTGAACGTAGCTCGGTGTCCAGCCAAGATCGGCAACACGGCTTGCGGCTTCCGCAATCGTGATGCCTTTCTGGGCTGTTATTTTGTTCAGTGTAAGACTAGCAGCCATTTTATTCTCCAATCGTGAATAAAGGTTCTCGATAATTAGTACGTTCAATTTCTAATCAGTTCAAAGCCTCACTCAACACTTGTGTGCTTTGATTGTAGTCTCGAAATTTTCTTCTGCATTATTCACTTTAGGTTTGGTAAATTTACTTTAAGTCGAAATTCTCGGTCTCGCCGCGTGGTGAGACGCGGCGGGGAAACTAGTGTCAGGACGCCTTCTTGATGAGAGGCTTGCCTTCCGCGATAAAACGCGCCGACAGAACCAGCGTGCCCATGGCGAAATCCGCGCCGTGCTTGGCGATCATCGCCTCGGTGATTTCGGCGAGCTGGACGAAGAAAACGTCCTTCGACTTCTCCTCTTCGGTGAGCTCCATCGGCTCGGACGCACCGGGTCCAAACCTCGACGGGGCTTCAGTGCCCGCCGCTCTGATATCCACTTTACCCATCACGCATGTCCTGCTCTGTTATGTTCACTTTTCGAAGACCCGCTCTCAAACTCCAGCAGCGAAGTGTTCAGCCATTCACGCTCCGCCACCAGGCGGCGGTGCTCAACTTCAAGCGCCCGAAGCTTTGCGGTGGCCGCGTCGAGTTCCGCCTTTTCAAGCGGCCCGGACCCGGCCTTCGCCACATCGCGCAAGGCGCATTCACGCTCAATTTCCGCCCCGCCGCGCGCGGCTTCGTTTTTGTGCTGCAGCTCATTGTTGCGGATCATGCCCTCGATTAGCTTGTGGCGCGCCAGCATATGCTCGCGGGCAGTCGCGAGTTCCGCCGCTTCCTCCTCGGTCAGTGGCGGGACGGGCCCGCTGGCTCTGCTCACATTCATCTGCACGTCCTCACTCCCAGAACTCACGCGCGAAACAGATTTTTACGGTATCAAGACAGCACGCCCGTGAATTCGCCCGTGATGCAGGTCCTGCAGGGCGTCATTGGCATTGGCGAGCCGGTATTCTTTTGTGTGCAGCGTCACGAGGCCGCGGTCGGCCAGCGCCATCAGCTCGACCAGCTCGGCATAGGTGCCGACCAGATTGCCGACGATGGTCTTTTCCGTCGTGATCATGTCGATGGTCGGAATGTCGATTTTGCCGCCATAGCCGACAATATAGTAGAAGCCGTCATTGGCGGTCATGGCGAGACCCCTGGTGATCGCCTCGCCCTCGCCGACAAAATCAATGACAGCCTCCGCCCCGCGCCCGCCAGTCAATGCCAAGACGGCGTCAACCTCAGTGCCATCGGCTTTGATGAGGTGATGCGCGCCGCATTTTTTTGCGAGCTCCAGCGATGCGTCGGATCGGTCAACCACGATAATTTCAGCTGCGCAGAGCGCCGCCAGAACCTGAATGCCGATATGGCCAAGCCCGCCCGCGCCGATGACAACAGCATACTGGCCCGGCAGGAGATGGCGTGAGGCCTTTTTGGCGGCGCGGTAGGCGGTGAGGCCGGCGTCGGTGTAGGGCGCGACGTCTTTCGGCGCGAGCGTCTTCGGCAGCTTGATCAGCGAGCGCTGGCCGGTGAGCAGATATTCGGCATAGCCGCCATTGGCGTTGATGCCGGGAAACGACGAGTCCAGCGCATGCATGTCATTGCCGCGGCGGCAGGCCAGGCAATGGCCTGACGTTACCAGCGGATGACAGATCACCGCGTCGCCGACCTTGACGCCCTCAACGCCGGGCCCGACGGCCTCAACCCAGCCAGCGTTTTCATGGCCCAAAATATAGGGGAGCTTAACGTCCACCTTCGAGCGCCAGATGCCTTCGACAACATGCAGATCCGTTCGGCACACGCCTGCCCCGCCGATCTTGACGATCACATCCGTCGGGCGGGAAATTTTGGGATCGGGCACATCTTCGTATTTGACAAACTCTTTGGCCGTCAAAGACTCGTCGAATGCATGGAGCACTGCCGCTTTCATGGTTCCTCCCAGAACGCCTTAGTTTGCGGCCCGCTTGACACAGGGGCCTTGCCAAGAGGACAGCAAGAGCCGTGCCAACTCGATATCCAATTGAATTTAATACATTTTTTACAAATGCCTCAATTTTCTTCCGCTCCGCTGGGGAACAATTCCGCAGTCAATTCTGTTCTGCCACGGAACATTGGCCTCCCTGCAGAAAAGGTTGCTTCAGATGCGGGCTGAAAATTACAAATTGCAGGAAATCACCATGGCAGGATTGCACCGCACCTCCGATGGGACACACCTAATTCGGTCTCAGCGTGTGATGGATAAACTGATGACTGATTGGCCTGCACATCCTCTTTCGGGCGACGTTTCGCCCGCTGCCATGGCAACGGAACCGGCATGGCCGCAGCTGGGCGCGGCGCTTCAGTTTTGTTCAAGGGGTTGATGCCGCTGAAACTGGGGCATAGATCAGGGCAGTTTGAAAAATAATATCGTTTAGCATCAACGGCTTGCTGGAAAAGTGCAGCAGACTTTATCCAATTGTCCACGCTAAGCGGCATACTTTGCGGGCTGCTCTCATGGGGACCGGGTGATCAACCGGCATTCGGGAGAGCGGGCGGCCTATGGCAGCCGGGTGTGGTTATCCCGGTGGGCGGAGTCCCTCAGCCATGTCCCTCCTGGCCTTCGCATGCTCTTACCGGAGCGTCCCATGCGCCAGCCCGGGCAAAAAGCCGTTACGGGGCGTGTGGCGAGCCACACTCTTCAATTATTCCAACCGGCAGGACCACACGCCCTGTACGTCCCTTGGAATTCAATGGCCAGACCGGAAACGGGGCGTGGCAAAGAGGGAGGCTGGCCACGCTACTCCGCCGCTGCCTTCGCCATCGGATTATTCGGATGCGTCGTCCAGTTGGCATACTCCGGATCAACCTCGCGCTTTGAGCGGGGATCAACTGCACCCGCCTGCATCGGCTGCATCGAAATGCAGTCCTCCACCGGGCAGACATTGACGCACAGATTGCAGCCGACGCATTCGTCGTCCATCACCTCGAAATGCCGCCTGCCGTCTTTGACGGCCATGATCGCCTGATGCGATGTGTCCTCGCAGGCGGCGTAGCAGCGGCCGCACTGGATGCAGGAATCCTGATTGATCTTCGCCTTGGTGACATAGTTCAGATTGAGGAACTGCCAGTCGGTGACATTCGGAACAGCCATGCCCCGGAAGGCTTCGATGTTCTTGTAGCCCTTGGAATCCATCCATTCCGACAGCCCGTCCGTCATCTCTGAAACGATCTTAAACCCATAGGTCATCGCCGCCGTGCAGACCTGCACCGTTCCGCAGGAGAGGGCGATATATTCCGCCGCGTCGCGCCATGTGGTGATGCCGCCAATGCCGGAGATCGGCATGCCGCGCGTTTCTCTGTCGCGGGCGATTTCGGAGACCATGGAGAGCGCGATGGGCTTAACCGCCGGGCCGCAATAGCCGCCGTGCGAGCCCTTGCCGTCAATGGAGGGCTCGGGCGAGAACGTGTCGAGATTAACCGCCGTGATCGAGTTGATCGTGTTGATCAGCGACACCGCGTCCGCCCCGCCCTGTTTAGCCGCCCGCGCAGGTTTGCGCACATCGGTGATGTTCGGCGTCAGCTTGACGATTACGGGCATTCTGGTGTGGGCCTTGCACCAGCGCGCCACCATCTCGATATATTCCGGCACCTGTCCGACGGCGGAGCCCATGCCGCGCTCGCTCATGCCGTGCGGGCAGCCGAAGTTGAGTTCGACGCCGTCGCATTCGGTCTCTTCCACCACTTTCAGGATCGCCTTCCAGCTCTCCTCCTCGCAGGGCACCATGAGCGAGGCGATCAGCGCCCGGTCCGGCCAGCGCTTCTTCACCGCCTACATTTCGCGCAGGTTGGACTGCAAGGGCCGGTCGGTGATCAGCTCGATATTGTTGAGACCCAAGAGCCGCCGGTCAGCGCCCCAGATGGCGCCGTAGCGCGGGCCGTTGACATTGACCACCGGCGGGCCTTCCTCGCCCAGCGTCTTCCACACCACGCCGCCCCAACCGGCCTTGAAGGCGCGCTCGACATTATACTCCTTGTCCGTCGGCGGCGCGGAGGCGAGCCAGAACGGGTTGGGCGATTTGATGCCGAGGAAATTGGTTGCAAGATTTGCCATGATTTCCTCCTAGGCGCTCAGCGCCGCATGAATGCTCTCAGCCGCCCGCCGTCCGTCATCGACGGACGCCACCGTCAAATCCTTGCCGCCGAACACGCAGTCGCCGCCGGCCCAGACGCCCTTCAGCGACGTGCGCTTCTCAGCGTCGACGAGAATGCGGCCCTTTTCGAGCTTCAGCGCGTTGCCCGTCGCATCGACATAGGTCTGGCCGATGGCGCGGAACAGCGTGTCGGCGGCAAGCTCAAAGGTTTCGCCCGTGCCGGTCAGCTTGCCGTTTGTTTCGGCGGTTTTTTCGCAGACGAGCGAGCTCAGTTTCCCGCGCTTCCTCTTCACTTTCACCGGCATGACATTATGCCGGGTGACGACGCCCTTCGACGCCGCCAGCTCCTGCTCATACAGGCTCGCATTCATCTGCGCCTGCGAACGGCGGTAAAGGATGGTCACTTCGTCCGCGCCGAGCAGTTTCGACTGCACCGCCACGTCAATCGCCGTCATGCCGCCGCCGATGACCACGACGCGCTTGCCGACCGGCAGTTTGGAAAAATCATCAGATTGCCGCAGATCGGCGATATAGCTCACCGCCGCCTCGACGCCCTTGGCCGTGTCGCCCTCGACGCCAAGCGCGTTCACGCCTTGCAGCCCGGTGCCGATGAACACCGCATCAAAATCCCGGCGCAGATCCTCCAGCGCGACGTTCTTCCCAAGCCGCTTGCTATGCTTGACCGAAATGCCGCCGATGGCGAGAATGAAATCCACTTCCTTCTGAGCAAAATCATCGACAGTCTTGTAGGCGGCGATGCCGAACTCGTTCAGCCCACCGCTCTTCTTCTGAGCCTCGAAAACCGTCACGGCGTGGCCATGCATGGCAAGCCGGTGCGCGCAGGCCAACCCGGCGGGTCCGGCGCCGACCACGGCGACTTTCTTCCCCGACTTCGGCGCGCGCTTGAACGGATTTTTGCCCGTTTCCATCAGCGCGTCGGTCGCATAGCGCTGCAGCTCGCCGATTTTCACCGGCTTGCCCTCGGCGACCTCGCGCACGCAGACTTCCTCGCACAGATTTTCCGTCGGGCAGACCCGTGCGCACATGCCGCCCATAATGTTCTGGTTCAGGATGGTCTTGGCGGCGCCAAGCGGATTGCCCGTCGAAATCTGGCGGATGAACAGCGGGATGTCGATGGTCGTCGGACAGGCGTTCATGCACGGCGCATCGTAACAGAAGTAACAGCGGTCGGCCTCGACCGCCGCCTCGTGGCGGTCCAGCGGCGGATGCAGGTCGGCGAAATTGCGCTGGTAGTCCTCCGGCGCAAGCCGGTTCGGCGCGATGCCCTCCGCCTGGATATTCTCATGCAGCGCCATGTCTTTCCTCCGCATGGTTGCCGCCCGCCGAAGCGCGGCGTCTGTGCCGGATTGAACCTGACTTAGATTTTGTTTCCGGTCAAATTTTTTATTGAATGGTCAAAAATGAAAACGCCCCGGAAAGTTTCCCCTCCGGAGCGCTTTTTTCGGGACCCCCCGATCCCGATCCGAAATCGCTCATGCTGGATAGACCACGCCTTTGCGCAAAATGATGTTGCCGTAGAGCGCCGGCTCGCTGGTGGCGATGATGGCATGCGCCGCCTTGACCCGCTCGTAGAAGGCGGCTCCCTTTAATGGAAAAATGCGGATGCCCGGCGCATGCAGCGCGATGGCTGTTCTGAAGACGGCATGGATTGGCTGGTCTTGTTCGACATATGGAATGAACACCGCCTGCTCCACCAAGTCGTCAACCGGCATGACGGAAAGCACGGCGTTCAAAATGGCGCTTGCCGTGTGGCCGTCGGCGCGGATAACGCGCCGCCCGTCGGTCTCCGCCGGATAATTGCCATCGACAATGGCGATCTCATCGCCATGCCCCATGGCCCGCAGCGTATAGAGAAGGTCAGGGCCGAGCAGCGGATTGATATTGATCAGCATCAGCTGGTCTCCTTCAAAAATGAATTGAAATCGAGAAGATACCGCGAAAACAGCGGCAGGCTTGCGCCGCCGATGGCGCGGGCGTTGCTGCCGACTTCGCCGCCCCGGATCTCCGGCACGATGATGCCGCGCAGATCAAGCTTGCCCAGCGCCTTGTCCGTGGCGAGCACGATCCGGGTGCGGACCCAGTCCGGAAATCCGCCGTCAATGATGGCCGCGCCAAAATCAATGACCGAGGCGCTCGCGACGATGGCGCAGGCGAGCGCGTCGGCGGTGCGCTCAATCCACTCGTCAAGAGGCGCGCCAAAGTCGCGCCAGTCGTTGGCCGAGTACCAGAGCGGGCGCGGGTCGATGGACGCCTCGCGGAGCATGCGTTCAAGCACGCTGACCGAAGCGGCTTCGATCAGCTGCCGGGTGCCGCCGACGCCATTGGGGACGGGCATGGAGCCGAGCGCCCCGGCGGTTCCGGTTCTGCCCTTGAACAGGCTTGAATTGAGAACGACGCCGCCGCCGATGAAAGAGCCGATGAAAAAATAGATGAAGTCCGGATATTGTGTTCCAAGTCCGAACACCAGCTCGGCGCCGCATGCGCTTGTCGCATCATTCTCCATGAACACGGGGAAGGGCACAAGCGCGGCCACCTCGCTCTGCAGGTCAAAATTCCGCCACGCGTCGGATTCCGTCAGTGACGCCCCCGCCTCGTCGGCCCAGTTCCACAGCTCAAACGGCGCCGCCATGCCGATTCCGGCTACGCGCTTTAGCTCGTCCGCGTCAAGGCTGGCCGTCAGCTGTTCGACGCCGCTTCGCACAAACTGCAATATGCCCTGCGGCGATGGATAAGCGAAAGTCTCGTGCAGCTGATCAAGCAGCGTCCCGACAAAATCCATCAGCACCAGATCAGCGCTCCGCCGCCCGATCTTGAGCCCGATCGAAAAAGCGCCCTTTGGATTTAGCGACAAGGGCACCGAAGGCTGGCCGACGCGGCCCTTTTTCGGTTCGCCCCGCACCAGCAGCCCGTCGCTTTCCAGCGAGCGCATGATGACGGAAACGGTCTGCGCCGACAGTCCGGTGGAGCGGGCGATGTCCACCTTGGCCATGCTGCCATGGCGGCGCACCAGCGAGAGCACCAGCCGCTCATTGTAGGCGCGCACCGCCGTCTGGTTGGAGCCGCGCGCTCCTCCATACGCCAAAACGTCCGCTGGCTCAGCCACGCCGCTCATTTCAGAATTGCACCTCCCAATGCAGCCGCGCCATTTCTAACCCGGCTCTTAAGGATGGCAAAGAAATTTAATAAATCAAGTGGATTTATTTATTGACAAGATTTGGGATTCAGTGTTCGCTAGGGAAGAAGTCGGTGCCTGCGCAAAAATATCTGTTGCAAATCCGATCTTCTTGGACGTGTATTGACGGCCTGCCGGACGACCCGGCAGAGTCTTGTTCTGGGAGGAACACTTAATGAAGAAATCACTCGTGCTATCCATGCTCGGCGCTCTGGCGTTCGGCGTCGCATCCGTTTCGTCAGCTCAGGCGGCCGGCGGCGTCTGCCTCATCACCAAGAATAACACCAACCCCTTCTTCGTCAAGATGAAGGAAGGCGCGGAAGCCAAGGCGAAAGAACTCGGCATTGAGTTCCAGGCGGCCGCAGGCAAAGTGGACGGCGATGCCGCCCCGCAGATCGAAGCCATCGAAAATTGCATCGCAGCAGGCCAGAAGGGCATCCTGATCACCGCTTCCAACGACTCGGTCATCCCGGCTCTGAAGAAGGCGCGTGAAGGCGGCATTCTCGTCATCGCCCTCGACACTCCGATTGGGGACAAGGACGCAACCGACGCAACATTCGCGACGGACAATTTCGAAGCCGGCATCCTGATCGGCAAGTGGGCTGCGGCTCAGCTCGGCGACAAAGCCAAGGACGCCAAGATCGGCATGCTCGACATCAACAAGGACAATATCTCGGTTGACGTCGCCCGCGACACCGGCTTCCTCAAGGGCTTCGGCATCGAAGTGCCGGACCTGAAGGTCATGGGTTCGGAAACCGACGCGCGCGTCATCGGCCATGAATCATCAGGCGCAAACCCTGAAGGCGGCTTGAAGTCGGTTGAGAACCTTCTTGCCAAAGAGCCAGGCATGAACGTGGTCTACACAATCAACGAGCCTGCCGCTGAAGGCGGGTTCCAGGCGCTCAAGGCCGCAGGCCGCGACAAAGACACGCTGGTCGTGTCGGTTGACGGCGGCTGCCCAGGCGTGAAGAGCGTCAAGGAAGGCATCATCGGCGCGACCTCGATGCAGTTCCCGCTGCTGATGGCGTCCAAGGGCGTTGAAGCCGTTGCCGCCTTCGCAAAGGACGGCGCAAAGCCGGCCAACTCCGAAGGTCTGGACTTCTTCAACACCGGCGTCGAGCTCATCACCGACAAGCCGGTTGACGGCATCACGTCCATCACCTCGGAAGAGGGCCTGAAGAAGTGCTGGGGCTGATGCTTTAGTCTCATTTAACGGTTGATATAACGTAAGGGCGGCTGTTACAGTCGCCCTTACTGTTAGGTGGGTGCACCAGTTAAAACGGGGGAGAAAAATGAGCGAGGCCGGTCAGCCGACAAAAGTCGTGTCGGATTTTGAAGCGACGCTTAAGGAAGCCGACGTCAGCGTCGCATCCTTTGAAAAATCCAGTCATAACATAGTGCAGTCCCTGCGCGGATTCCTGCATTCCTATCCAACCGCAATTCCGGTGTTCGTGCTGGTCTTGAGCATCGTCATTTTCGGCTTCTTCGCCGGAGGCAGGTTCTTCTCTCCTGCAAACCTCTCCACAATTCTGCAGCAGGTGACCGTGACGGGCATCATCGCCATCGCGCAGACAGTCATCATCCTCACAGCGGGCATTGATCTGTCCGTCGGCGCGATCATGGTTCTGTCGTCGATCGTCATGGGCAAACTTGCCGTGCAGTCCGGCGTGCCGGACGAGATTGCCGTCGTCATCGGACTGGCAGCCGGCGGCCTGATGGGCTATTTCAACGGCGTTTTGGTCACCAGGCTCCGATTACCGCCCTTTATCGTGACGCTCGGCACGCTCAATATCTTTGCGGCGTTGAAGCTCTGGTATTCGCATTCAGAATCGATCCGCGCGTCCGACACGGAGGCCATTGCGCCGGCGCTGATCTGGTTCGGCAAGAAAATCACGGTCTTTGGCGCCAGTCTGACCTTCGGTGGCATTGCGCTCATTCTGCTCGCCATTCTGGCTTGGTATGTGCTGAACTGGACCGCATGGGGCAGACATGTCCACGCCATCGGCGATGATCCGGAAGCGGCGCAGCTGGCGGGCATTCAGACCGATAAAGTCCTGCGCTCGGTCTACACTGTCGCCGGCGTCATCTGCGCGTTCGGCGCCTGGGTTCTGATCGGCCGCGTCGGCGGCACGGTCACGCCGCTCGCAGGCGAAACCGCCAACCTTGATTCCATCACCGCCGTGGTGATCGGCGGCACCTCGCTGTTCGGCGGGCGCGGCTCGATTGTCGGCTCCGTGCTCGGCGCACTCATCGTCGGCGTGTTCCGAAACGGCCTCTCGCTGTCGGGCGTTGATGTTCTGTGGCAGGATTTCACCGTCGGCATTTTGATTATCGCCGCTGTCGCGATCGATCAGTGGATCAGAAAGATTTCGGGGTAATCATCATGGCAAAAGCAACGATCAAGAAACCAGCGCCCAAAAAGCCCGCCGCAAAGGCGGCGGCAAAACCTGCGGCGGCGGCTCCAGCGGCGAAGCTTGTGGCGAAAGCTGCGGCAAAGCCAGCCGCCGTTGCCAAGGCCCCGGCAGTGAAAGCCAAAGCCCCCGCCAAAGCGGCAATGGCTGCAAAGGCGGCTCCCGCTGCCAAATCCAAACCCGCCCCCGCCAAAGCGGCGGTCACGATCAAGGCGCCGGCCCCCGCAATGCCGGCGATTGAGCCGATCATGACGGCGCGCGGCTTGGTCAAGCGCTATGGCCGCGTCACCGCACTTGATGAGGCGGACTTCGATCTTCGCCCGAATGAAATCCTCGCTGTCATCGGCGACAACGGCGCGGGCAAGTCTTCGCTCATCAAGGCGGTGTCGGGCGCGATCACGCCGGACGAGGGCGAAATCCGCATTGACGGTCAGGCGGTGCATTTCAAATCGCCGATGGAGGCGCGCGCCGCCGGCATCGAGACCGTTTATCAGAACCTTGCGCTGTCGCCTGCCCTGTCGATTTCAGACAACATGTTCCTTGGCCGCGAAATCCGCCGCGAAGGGTTCATGGGCAAATGGTTCAAAATGCTTGACCGCGCCGCGATGGAAAAACGCGCCCGCGACAAGCTCACAGAACTTGGCCTGATGACAATCCAGAACATCAGCCAGGCGGTGGAATCGCTCTCCGGCGGCCAGCGTCAGGGCGTCGCCGTGGCGCGCGCCGCCGCCTTCGGGCACAAAATGGTCATTATGGACGAGCCGACAGCCGCGCTCGGCGTCAAGGAATCCCGCCGCGTGCTGGAGCTGATCCTCGACGTCAAAAGCCGCGGCCTGCCGATCATCCTGATCTCGCACAACATGCCGCACGTGTTCGAAGTCGCCGACCGCATCCATATCCACCGCCTCGGCAAGCGGCTCTGCGTCATCGATCCGAAGCAATTCACCATGTCCGACGCGGTCGCGTTCATGACCGGCGCAAAGGAGCCGCCGAAGGAGCTGCTGGCGGCCTGACATGCCTAACGGTTGGGACAACAAGAATGGGGCCGGCAATGTCTGACTTTGCCGGCCTTGTTCATGCGCTGAGAGAAAAAGCGAATGGCTCCGCCCGCTTCATGGTCGCCATCGCCGGCGCGCCGGGCTCCGGAAAATCCACGCTCGCGCATAATCTGTGCGGCGAACTTCAGCGGCTCGGCGAGACCGCCATCGTGGTGCCGATGGACGGGTTTCACTTCGATGACGCCGTGCTCAATGCACGCGGCCACCGCCCGCGCAAAGGCGCGCCGTTCACATTCGATGTGGGCGGTTTCGAAGCGCTGCTGAAGCGCATCAAGGCGCGCGAGCCGGAAGTCGCCATCGCCGTGTTTGACCGAACTCTGGAACTGTCACGCGCGGCGGCGGACATTGTCGATGAAAAGGCGAAGTTTGTGCTGGTCGAAGGCAACTATCTGCTGCTCGCCGAAGAGCCATGGAGCCGTCTGCGCCCGCTGTTCGACTATGCGGTGTCCATAAAAGTTCCCCGCGACGAGCTTGAGCGCCGCCTCATCCGGCGCTGGCTCGACCATGGGTTTGACATGGACTACGCGAAGAACTGGGTCGCCTCAAATGACCTGCTCAACATTGATGAAGTCATTGCCAAGAGCGGCCGCGCTGATCTGACTTTGACACAGGCCTGAGCGGAAGCGGCCGGCACGCCAACTGAAAAATTTTTCCCGGCGCTGGATTTCGGCAATTAACTTTCGGCGCTCTCTCCTCTATGCTGCGGCTCACTCCCCCGACTCACTTCCCTCAATCACCGGAACATTCCCATGCAAAAAGGCGTCGCTTTGGCGCTCCTCGCCTATTTCTTTTTCTGCTGCGCCGACGCGCTCATCAAAAGCCTGGGGACAAATTCATCCGTGTTCGAAATCGGATTCTTCATCTCGCTCTTCGCCATGCTGCCCATCTTTGCAATGGCGGTGTGGCGCGGCAATCTTGGTGCGGTCTTCCGGCTCAACCGGCCCGGCCTTGTCGCCGCCCGCGCCACGACCGGCATTATGGCGGGCATGTTCGTGTTCTACGCCTTTGCGCGGCTGCCGTTCGCCGAGACATATGCGCTCGCATTCCTCAGCCCCGCCATCGCCACTGTCCTTTCCGTCATTTTCCTTGGCGAAGACGTGCGATGGAAGCGCTGGAGCGCGGTCGCCATCGGCCTCCTCGGCGTCTGGGTCGTCGTGCGCCCCGGTTTCCGCGAGCTGCAATGGGCGCATCTGGCCGCGCTCGGCGCCGCGACGATGGGCGCGTCAACTTTGGTCATTCTTCGCAAGATTGGCAATTCGGAAAACAGTTTCAGCCTGCTCGGCACATTGCTTGTCTCGTCCACCATCGTCAACGGCATCCTGATGGCGGGCAATGTGGACTGGCCGACGCCGAGCGAATGGCTGCGTTATTTTGTCTGCGGGCTTTTCGCAGCCGCCGGACAGGCGTCCATGTTGGCTGCCGCCCGTCTCGCCCCGGCCAGCGCCATCGCGCCGGGGCAATACAGCCAGATGCTCTGGGCGGTCATCTTCGGCATGATGTTCTTTTCGGAATATCCGGATGTCTGGACGCTGGCCGGCCTTGGCCTCATCGCGCTTTCCGGCGTCATCACGCTGATCCGCGACGAGAAGCGCAGCGGCTGGCTGAGCAGGGCGCCGGTTTCTCCGGATCTTTAGTCAGGCTGCTCTAGCGTCGTTCTCGGTTCCCGGCGCAAGCGTCAGCTCGATGCCGTTCAGCCGCTCGGACATGATGATCTGGCACGACAGGCGGGAATTGTCCTCGACGTGGAACGCGCCGTCGAGCATCTCATGCTCCTCGTCATGCGGCGTGTGCA
>JANMMM010000052.1:0-2712 GCA_031373225.1 Phyllobacteriaceae bacterium
ACCGCGAGCACGCCGCGCCAGCCCAGGAAATCGCCGATCAGGCCCGACAGCGACGCGCCCAAGATGTTGCCGGTCATGGCGCCGGCCAGCGTTCGGCTGATCGCAACCTGCCGCTTGTCCGGACCGACGAGGTCGCTGGTCAGGCTCAGCGCGACCGGAAAAACGCCGCCGGAGCCGATGCCCGCCAGAATGCGCGAGACGAACAGCATCTGAAACGACGTCGACAGCGCGCCGAGAATGTTGGCAATTCCGAGTAGCGCCAGGCAAATGATGATCAGCCGCGACTTGCCGAACAGGTCGGCGGCAGCGCCAAGTACCGGTTGTATGATGGCAAAGGTAAAGGCGAACGCTGCCGAGAACCCCGCCGCGGTGGCGATGGTGATCGAAAAATCCTCAGCGACATGCGGCAGCACCGGATCGAGCGCGCGCGCCGACAAAGCGGCGGAAAAGGTCGCCAGCGCAATGACGTAGATTACCGAGGGAATTCGCTGGTCGTGCGGCGCTGTTCCCTGCCCTGATGGCATCAGCGCGGCGCGCTTTTGGCCAGCGCGTCGAACGCCATCAGCGTTCGCAGCAGGGCCTCGAAGTCGCGCAGCGGCACCATGTTGGGACCATCGGACGGCGCGTGGTCCGGATCGGGGTGGGTTTCGATGAAGACGCCGGCGACGCCGACGGCCACCGCCGCCCGCGCCAGAGTCTCGACAAACCGCCGCTCGCCGCCTGAGGAGGTTCCCTGCCCGCCCGGCTGCTGCACCGAATGGGTGGCGTCGAAGATCACCGGCGCGCCGGTTTCCGCCATGATCGGCAGCGAACGCATATCGGACACCTGCGCATTGTAGCCGAAGCTCGCGCCGCGCTCAGTGAGCATGACTTTCGAATTGCCGGACTGCGTGACTTTCGCAGCAACATTCTTCATGTCCCAAGGCGCCAGGAACTGGCCCTTCTTGATATTCACGACCTTTCCGGTCTTGGCCGCAGCGATCAGAAGATCGGTCTGACGGCAGAGGAAAGCCGGTATCTGAAGAACATCAACAACCTCGCCGACCATCGCACACTGTTCCTCCGTATGCACGTCCGTGAGGACCGGAAGATCAAACTTCTCGCGCAAGTCGCTGAATATGCTCAAGCTTTTTTCAAGGCCAAGGCCGCGCGCGCCCGATATCGACGTGCGATTCGCTTTGTCGAACGAGGATTTGTACACAAGGCCGATGCCGAGCTTTGCCGTCAGTTCCTTCAGCGCGCCAGCCATCATGAACGCATGATCGCGGCTTTCCATTTGGCAGGGCCCGGCAATCAGCGCCAGCGGCAGGCTGTTGCCGAAGCGCACGCTGTTCAGCTCAATGACCGGATCCGGCCCGCTCATTCCGCCGCCTCAAAAACATAAGCCGCGCCTTGGCCGGCGACCGGCTTGACGATCAGTTTCCCGGCCTTTTCAACAAACGCCACTGCGCGGGAGGTCAGCAGATATCTGGTCTTGGCAAGATCGCTCACTCCAAACACAATCCCGCGCATCAGGATGCCGCGCCGGTCGCCATGGGTGTCGAGATCGTAGAAGGCTTTGAGTCCGGGATGGGTAAGGACGCTGAGCGTGGCTCTGCCCGTCTTGATGTCCATTCCGAATGAGTGCGCCTCCACGTCGCGCTCATTGACCGCCTCCTGCAGCAGATACTGAAAATCGGTTGGATTGGGCTCGCTCATCAGCACGGTCTTAATCGACACCGCGCCATTCTCATGCCCGGTCAGCTTGGAGCGGTCCGCCTTTGGCACATTGATGCGCTGGCAGGTGAAAAAGAACGAGTCCGGCGAGCGCAGGTCCGCTGCAAATGCCAGCCGGAAATCCATCCGCGCCGATTTGCCATCCGGCCCCACAAAATCTCGCCCGAAATCAAGAATTTTCCCGGCAGAAATGCCCGCCTGCTCAAACTGCGCCTGATCGCCCGAAGCGTCGTCAGAGCCAAGCACGATGGCAGAAAAGCCTTCCTGGCCTTTGCGGAACCGGAACGCCGCGTCGCGCGCCGTGAATTGATTGCCTGCAAGGCTCGCGGCTTCAGCCGTTTCGCGCTGTCCGATGGCCAAGGGCTCCAGAAACGTCCCGTCCGCCAGATAGACGCAGGCATTCTCCGTGCCGAAAGGATGCACGCCCTTCGCCGCCACAATGAAGCCGAGCTGCTCATGCCGCTTCTGCGCGACCGCAAGGTCCAGCGTCGGCAGAACGAGATGGTCGAGCGGGCGGGGTCTGCGTGGATTTGTCATGCGCGCGGTTTGCATGAACAAGGTGAAATTTGCAAGAAGGCTCGGCTGTCGCCAAGAGAAACAAGATGCAGGTGTGTGGAAAAATCAGGGCGACCTCTTGAGCCTGCGGCGCTGAAGTGGCTTTACTCGTTCTTGCGAAAGGCGCTCCCATGACTCCCTCGAATGACATATCCCGGCTCCTCGAAATCATGGCCGCGCTGAGAACTCCCGTCACCGGCTGCCCTTGGGACTTGGCGCAGGATTTCAGCACCATCGCGCCCTATACGCTGGAAGAAGCCTATGAGGTCGCCGACGCCATTGAGCGTAACGATCTGGACGATCTTTGCGACGAACTGGGCGATCTTCTGCTGCAAGTGGTTTTTCACGCGCAGATGGCCTCCGAAAAGGGCGCCTTTTCATTTGGCGACGTCGTCGGGCGCATCACTGCGAAAATGATCCGCCGCCACCCGCATGTGTTCG
>JANMMM010000074.1:0-12356 GCA_031373225.1 Phyllobacteriaceae bacterium
GCCGCGAGAAGCAGGCGATTTTCAACACCGAGAACAACATCACGCCGGAAAGCATCAAGAAGAATATCGGCGACATTCTCGGCTCCGTCTACGAGCGCGACCATGTGCGCGCCGACATTTCCGGCTTTGCGGAACAGGGCGCGATGATGGGGGCGAACCTCAAGACCCATATCGAGCATCTCGAAAAACAAATGCGCCTCGCGGCCACCGATCTCGACTTCGAAACCGCCGCCAGACTGCGCGACGAGATCAAGCGGCTGCGCGAGACCGAGCTGGCGATCGCCGACGACCCGATGGCGCGGGAGATGGACTTCGCTTCTCCCCCCCGGGGAGAAGGTGGCCCGAAGGGCCGGATGAGGGAGAGTCAAAGCCTATTCCGCAAGAACACTCTCGATGAGATGACCGTCGGGCGCACGGAGGTGCCGCTGGGGTCGGATGTCAGACCAGCGAAGCGCGAGCGGGCGGGAGCGGGGTCGTATGAGGATGCCGGGGATGCGAAACGGGCGAAGCGGCGGCCGGGGAAGACGGGGCGGCCGGGGCGGTGAGCGGTTCGGATATCCAGCGGTATGGCGATGCGCAGGCAGAAGATGCGCGGGCCGTCTGCGAGGCTCTGGCAGCTGAAATCGCCCGCGGATTGCCGCAGGCCGAGGGCAAAGTCTGGCATGGCGGGCCGGTCTGGTTCATTCAGGGTAACCCTGTCGCGGGCTATTGGGTCCGCAAAACGGGCGTTCAGCTGCTGTTCTGGAGCGGCCAATCCTTTGACGAACCTGGATTGAAACCGGAGGGCAAGTTCAAGGCCGCCGAGGCCCGTTATTCAATCGCGTCAGAGATCAATACCGCAGACCTGCGGCGCTGGTTGGAGAAGGCTGCGCGCATCCAGTGGAATTACAAGGACATCGTCAAAAGGAGGGGAGTTTTGGAGAAGCTGGGCGAGTGGTAAGGGCGTCTATTCTCAGACCGGCTGCGGCCACACAATCTCCCCGGCGAAGTGAATTGTGGCGGCATTCCGTTGGTATTTGCCGGAATTGACCTTGGGCACTAAATGAGTTTTCCGCCGCCTCGGAACACGACGCAGAGATCATCGCCAAGGCTCACCGCAAGGCAGGAGATTGGCTTTATTGGCTTGACGCGGACGGTCAGACCACCCCCGCCACCCCCATCACAAACTCCGCAAACATCGAGTTTGCCCAAGCGAACCAAGGCCGCGTGTAACGTGACGGATCGTCCTTGTGAAATCCTTCATGCATCAGCCCGGTTCCTGCATCCGTTGCCATCAGTGTTTCCAGAAGGGCGAGCTGCTCGACGCGCGCGTTTGACGTCAGGCCCTGAATGCACAGCGCGATTGGCCAGATATAGTCCGGCGGAGTGTGCGGGCTGCCTATGCCGGAGGCGGCTTGGCCGCGATAGAAATAGGGGTTCTCTTCGCTCAGAACGAAGGCGCGGGTGGCCCGATAGGCGGAGTCGCTGACGCTGCAATAGCCCATATAGGGCATGGCGAGCAGGCTCGGCACATTGGCGTCATCCAACAGATTGTGGTTGCCGAGACCGTCCACTTCATAGGCATAGATGTCGCCGAAGCGGGGGTGGCGGACTTTGCCGTGGGATTCGATGCCGGTGCGGATTTCAGCAGCGAGCGCCAGCGCCCGTGCGCTCAGCGCGGCGTCGCCCAGCGGCAGCGCGACAAGGTTTTCGAGCGCCACCACGGCCAGCATGTTGGCGGGGATGAGGAAGTTATACTGACACGCATCGTCGCTCGGGCGGAAGCCGGACCAGCTCATGCCGGTATGGCCGACCGGACTACCGCGCCCTTGATTGGCCAGCGTGTCGCTGGGCGGGCAGTCGAAACGCTCGAAGGAATAGGGGGAGGAGGCGTGGTTTTGTTCGAGGGTGATGGTCGCCACGATCAGCCGCGCGGCCTTTATGAAGGCCGCGTCGAGATGATCGGTGCGCCCCGTAACCTGCCACAGGTCATGCGCCAGCTTGAGCGGCGCGCAGAGGGAATCGAGCTCATATTTTCGCTCCCAGATCCAGCCGCCCATATCTGTCTTGTCGCAGCTATGGCAGCGGCCGTTTTCGGACTCGTTGAAGGCGTTGGCATAAGGGTCGGTCAGCACATGTCTCGCCTGGCGCTTCACGGTGCCAGCGATCAGGTCCGCGAACAGCGGGTCGGTTTCGGCCAGACGCAGATAGGGCCGCACCTGCGCGGCGGAATCGCGCAGCCACATGGCGGGAATGTCGCCGGTGATGACAAACACACTGCCGTCCGGCTGCGGCTTCAGCGTGGTTGACCAAGTGTTCGACAGCGTGTCCGCGAACATTTGCGGCAGTCGCGGATAGTGCGGCAGCGCGTCGGCCACCTGTTCGACGAGGGCTTGCATGGAGGGCGGGAGCATGGGGGCCTTGACCTGCTGGCGGGAAAGAACGGAGGATGTATCGGCCGCCGCTCCTTGTCAGTCAATTGCGCAAGGGCTAAGTGCGGCGGATGAAGCGCCTCGCACTACTGTTCGCCCTTATCTCCTTGCCCAGCCAGGCCGCAGACTGGCAAGCGCGCGACGTGGTGCGGCATTACGCCGTTTCCGGCGCGGTCGGGCCGGAACTGTATGCCGCCATTGGCGAAGCCGGGCCGCTGATCGGCCAAACCCGCGCTATCGCGCACACCAATTGGGACCTGAAATGGTCGCGCAAATATGTGCCTGAGGGCAGCGCCTGTGTGCTTAAATCCGCCAAGCCGTTCCTCACCATCATCACCACACTGCCGAAGCCCACTGCCAAACTTGCCGCGCCCGCGGCGCGGTTTTGGCAAAGCTTCATCGACGGCATTGCGGCGCATGAAAAGGTCCATGCCGCCGGCATCCGTGCCATGACGGAGGGGATCATCGCCGCAACCGCCGGA
Organism: Phyllobacteriaceae bacterium; assembly: GCA_031373225.1. Taxonomy (GTDB): domain Bacteria; phylum Pseudomonadota; class Alphaproteobacteria; order Rhizobiales; family Rhizobiaceae; genus JANOYJ01. The sequence continues at coordinate 2,894 of JANMMM010000074.1, forward strand.
CTGACGGTTCACAATGATCCCGGCTGCAAATTGATCCGCGCTGAAGTGCTGAAACTCGTGACCGAAGCCAATGAGGACTACAAGGCTAGGTCCCGGGTCTTTGACCGCGCCGAGATGGCGGACGGAGGCAATGTGCACCGGCTCATTCTAGGGCTGGTGAACGGGCGCTGAAGTGCAGGCTCCGCGCAAAAAAAAAGCCCGGAGCGATCCGGGCTTTAAGTCATGGGGGGTGCCGTTTCCGGCGAAACCTCCAGAGGGGGAACATCAGCGGGGCGCGGTTGGGAGGAGGAGCGCCCCGTGATGATTAAGAGATAGGGTTTGACCATCTGGTCCACAATGCATTGTTTTGCATTGCAGCATTGCAAAAACGCTGGCACTAGAATGACCAGCCGCGCGCCTTGGAAAAAAGGAAATCGCGGAAAACATTGAGCTTTGCCGTCGATTTCAGCGCTTCCGGGTAACAGAAGAACGTGTCAAACGAGGGCTGCTCCATTTCCGGCAGGACTTGGACAAGAGTGGAATCCTTGTCGATAAGATAATCCGGCAAAAGTCCGATGCCGATGCCGCGCTGCACGGCGCTCATCACCGAAACGAGATTGTTGATCTGAAAGATCGCCGGGCGCGGGTCACCGTCGGCCCGACCGATTGTTTCGAGCGCATTGATGTCTTTGAGATAGGCGGGGGCCGGCTCGCCGAAATTGACAATCCTGTGATTGTCGAGGTCTGCGACGCTTTCAGGTTTGCCAAAGCGCGCAATATAGGATGGCGCGGCATAGGCGTGGAAATGCACGGTGAACAGGCGGCGCTGGATCAGGTCCGGCTGCTGCGGCTGGCGCAGCCGGATGGCGCAGTCCGCCTGGCGCATGTTGAGGTCCAGCTCCTCGTTGTCCAGGATCAGCTGCACCTGCAAATCAGGATACAGCTCGACAAATTCCTGCACCCGGGCCGACAGCCAGCCCGTGCCGAGGCCGACGGTCGTTGTGACACGCAGCTTGCCGGTCGGTGTCTCTTTGCTTTCGGCAAGTTTGGCCTGGGCGTTTTCCAGTTTCATCAAGACTTCATGCGCGGTGCGGAACAGGATTTCGCCTTGTTCAGTGAGGATAAGCCCGCGCGCATGGCGGTTGAAAAGGGCAACGCCGACATCCTGCTCCAGCGAGGAGACCTGCCGTGAGATCGCCGACTGGGAGAGGTGGAGTTTATCCGCCGCATGGGTGAACGACCCGGCCTCGGCAGCCGCGTGGAATATCCGGAGCTTATCCCAGTCGAGTGGCATCAGTGTTCTCCGGGGGAGCGAGGCGGAAATGCGAAGATTATTCTGCGGCTTCGCGGTGCGATACAAGGCTTGCGATGTATTTTTCAGCTTCAAGTGCAGCCATACAGCCAAGCCCCGCCGCTGTCACGGCCTGACGGAACACGTCATCCGCCACGTCGCCTGCGGCAAACACGCCGGGGACATCCGTTGCGGTCGAGCCGGGCACAGTCCAGAGATAGCCATTGGATTTCTGCTTCAATTTGCCTTTGAACAATTCAACAGCGGGCGCATGGCCAATTGCGATGAAAACGCCATGCACGGCAAGCGCAGTCAGCTCGCCCGTGACAACACTCTTCAAACGCACACCGTTGACCGAAGGCATGCCATCCGTCGATCCCAGCACCTCGTCTATCGCGCTGTTCCAGATGACTTTGACATTCTCCTTGGCGAACAGCCGCTCCTGCAGGATGCGCTCGCCTCGGAACTCTGTCCGCCGGTGCACCACGGTGACGGACTTGGCTATGTTCGACAGATACAGCGCCTCCTCCACCGCCGAATTACCGCCTCCGACGACCACGACATCTTTGCCCCGGTAGAAAAAACCGTCGCAGGTGGCGCAGGCTGAAACGCCGAAGCCTGAATATTTCTGCTCCGATGGGATGCCGAGCCACTTCGCCTGCGCGCCGGTGGCCACGACCAGCGCGTCACAGGTATAGACCGCGCCGCTGTCGCCGGTGGCGCGGAACGGCCGGACGGAAAGATCAACGCTGACGATGATGTCACTGACCACATTCGCCCCGACATGCCGCGCCTGCCCCAGCATCTGCTCCATCAGCCAGGGGCCTTGAATTGGCTCGGCAAAGCCCGGATAATTCTCGACATCCGTGGTGATGGTCAGCTGTCCGCCTTGCTGCAGACCCTCGATCAGCGTCGGCTTCAGCATGGCTAGGGCGGCGTTTATGGCGGCGGTATAGCCTGCGGGACCGGAACCAATGATCAATACAGGCGAATGCTGGGTGGTCATGACAACCTCAAAACAATTACATGTCAGTGCGCGGGCGCAGGCTTGAGTTAGTGTGAAGCATCTATTCTTACAATGGGAGCCGTTCAAGCTAGTTCGCGCAATGCGCAGCCGCAGCCCACAGGAATGAGCTTCCACCCAAAATTGAGACGGCTGTCGCTCTCGCGCCTGCTATACCGTCAGCGCAGCATAGATGTCGTTCAGTGCGCGCGCCTCATTTTCCAACCGGAACCGTGCCAGCACGTGTTGCCTCGCAACCGCGCCGCTTCTGCGGGTCATTTCCGCATCTTTCAGATAATTGGCGATGGCGCGCGTCAAGGCCGCTCCGTCGCCGGCGGCAGTGACCTCCCCAGCTCCTTCACCGACGAGCTCCGAATAGGCGCCGGCATCGCTCGTCACCACTGGAGCGCCTGACGACATGGCTTCCAAAGGAGTCAATCCGAACCCTTCGTTACGTGAGGGCGCAACAAACAATGAAAAGCGGCGGTACCATGTTTTGATGTCTTCAACTTCACCCAGAAACATGATTCTCCGGCCCATCCCCGCTGAATCAATTTGCTGCTGAAGCGCGCGCTGAAACACTTGATTCTCAGCGGTTGTGCGGCCCGTGATGATTGCCGTCCAGTCTGGAAACAAAGGCAAAAGTTCAATCATGGAGGCGACGAAGAGGTCGGTTCCCTTCTGATGCCGAATGCGGCCGGAGCAACCGACGGCGTATTTTCCGGGCAGTCCGGAAGCAGAAAACGCCTCTTGCTCACTTACCGCCGGGCGGAACGCTTGGGTGTCAATTCCATGAAGAACAACCTCATGCGGCACCTGAAGATAGCTGCCGGAGCGGGCACTGGTCGCAATCACCTTGTCCATCCGCCTGATCAGCCACTTGGTGAATGCCTTGTGATGGCGTTGCGCGGCGGAGGTGAAGACCAGCTTCAAGCGCATCTGCAGGATATCGCGCATAAATATTCCGGCCGCCATTTCGGTGTTGCGCCTTGCATGCCAGACCCGACAACTGCCGTGGGCGGGCCGCTGCCAAAGCCGCCAGAGGTCCCGCACCCGCACCCGGGGCAATTCCCCGGGAAGGCCAGGGCCCGTCACGGCGATCCTGAGTCCCATGCGGGAGAGCGCGGGCACAAGCTGCACAATTGTGGAAGTGACGCCTGACAGCCGCCTTTTGAAGTTCGGCGCAATCACGGTGACGCCGCGCAGGTCAACATGACTGCTCATCGCCGCCGAGCCTTCGGCTGCGTCAAATCAGACGAACCGCACATTCAGGATTTCATAGCCCCGCGCGCCGCCCGGCGCGTTGACTTCAATCGCATCGCCCTCGGACTTGCCGATCAAGGCGCGGGCGATGGGCGAGGATATGGAAATGCGGCCGCTTTTCACATCCGCCTCCTGATCGCCGACGATCTGGTAGATTTTCTTCTCTTCGGTGTCGTCGTCAACAAGCGTGACCGTCGCGCCAAAGACAATCTTCTTGCCTGACAGTTTTGACACATCGATAATTTCAGCGTGGCCAAGAAGCCCTTCAAGTTCGCCCGCGCGGCCCTCATTAAGCGACTGCTGTTCTTTCGCGGCATGATATTCGGCGTTCTCCGACAGGTCGCCATGGGCGCGGGCCTCGGAAATCGCCTCAATGATGCGTGGCCGTTCCTCCTGCTGGCGCCAGCGCAGTTCTTCCTTAAGCTTGGCATAGCCGCCCGCCGTCATTGGAACCATGTCCATCGTTCAAACCCTTGCATTTCCGCCGTTGACCGCAAACGGAGACAAAAACAAACGGCCCCCAACTTGCGAAGCCGGGGGACCGTTTCAATCAAATCACTTGACTATAGCAGTTCTTGCGAGGGATTCACGCCAAAAATGAGCGATGCGACGCCGTCAATTAAATGGCTTTAACTGCTCGGCGAGCTCCGCATATTCCGGGCAAGCACCCTTGCAGCGCCGCTTGATCTCGAGCAACTGGCCCTTGGCGCCGGAAATGTCGCCCATCTGGATCAGAGCTTCGCCAAGATATTCGCGCACAAGCGTGTAGTCCGGGTCAACGGCCAGCGCCTGCTTGTAATAGGTGAGCCCCACTTCGATGTTGCCAGACTTGCGGTATGAATAACCGAGATAGTTCAGAACGCGCTTGTCCTGCGCATTGGCGACGTAGTTGAGCGTGGTGATCGCCTCATTGTAGCGGCCTTCCAAAGCATAGTCGCGCCCAGCCTCATACAAGCTTTCATCGTCGAGCGCGCCGTTCTGTGCGTCCTGACATACTTTTTTCGCAATATTCCAGACGCGCCCGTCCTTCTTGCATTTCGCCTTGACCTCAAGCTGTTTCTTCGTCAGTGGCGTTTCATTGGCCGCGGGTTCTGACGAGCCGCTGGCCGCCGAATAGGCCAAAGGAGCCGAAAACACGGCTGAAACCAATGCCACAGCCGTCAGCATTTTCAATTGAGTGATCATTGCTTACGCCTCGTGTTTGCCCTTCACGTTCGAACCTAGGCTATCCCTCCAAAATAGCGAGTCACTTTCGGGTGAAGTTTCTGTCAGAGCGCTGACCGGATCTCCTTTCGCCACATGAACTTCAAGCCCGACCAGACCTCATCCACGGCGCAAACTTTCACATCCACAAGGCCAAGCGGCAGAATGACCTCGCGCAGAACATCCTCGGTGACGTCAGTGCGCACTTTCGAAGCCTTCTTCGGCCAGGAAATCCAAAGCATTCCGTCTGACTTCAGTCCGCTGGCCACCAGTTCAATACCTTTTTCAAGCCGCTCCCGGCTTGTCTCAAACCAATGCGCGGCGTCATAGCGGCGCGGGCCGCTTGCGACGCTCCGGTCGATGTGCGCAAATCCGGGAAAGCCGTTGATCTCCATCAGCCGATCCGGAACCGACAGCAGCAGCACCGCTGACCCGCCCTTGAAACCGAGCTTCTTAATCAGCGGATTTGGTGAGTAGCCGGCCATCTTATTCCTAAGCGGCTTTCCCCGCCGCTGCTTTGCCGGCGCTGCGCAGGCCAGCGGCGGCGATAACGCCAACCGCCATCAGAACAGATGCCGCGTAGAAAGGCAGTCCAGGCACATTAAGCCCTTTGGCCGGATCGATGGCATAGGCAAAAGACAGAGCGAACAGCCAAGGCCCCGCCATGCCCGAAAGTCCCATCAGGCTGGAATTGGCGCCCTGAAGCCGCCCCTGCTCATTGGCGTCGACTTCCAGCGTCATCAGCGCCGAGGCCGACGGCTGCGCCAGCCCCCACATCGCCATGACGGGAACGCCGATCAGGAACAACATGCAGGTCGGCGCAAAGCCGTAGATCCAGAAGCCAATGCTTCCCATCAACAGCCCAAGCACCAGAGCGTTCTTCTCGCCGATTGCTCCGACAACCGGACGGATCAACCCGCCCTGCACAATCATCGCGGCGACGCCGACGCCCGCCAGCACTAGCCCAACCTCGCGCTCCTGCCAATTGTAGCGGTATCCCATATAGAGAACAGCACAAGCTGGGAGCACATGATGCGACAGCTGAAACAGGAAGCCGATGAAGCCGAGCCGCGCCAATTGCGGCGAGCGGCCGAGCAGTTTCAGCGATGACACCGGATTGGCCGATTTCAGCCGGAACGGAACCCGCAGCTTCTTGGGCAATGATTCCGGCAGGATGAAATAGCCATAAGTAAAATTCGCAAGGCTCATGCAAGCCGCCGCAAAGAATGGCAGCCGCAGGTCATAATGCCCCAGCAAGCCGCCCAGCGCCGGTCCGAGCACAAAGCCCAGACCGAAGGCCGCGCCGAGCATGCCGAAGGCGGCGGCGCGCTTTTCGGGAGGGGTAATGTCGGTGATGTAAGCCTGCGCGGTCGAAACCGTCGCCGAGAATATGCCGGCGAGCACACGACCGACGAAAAGCACCCACAGCGCAGGCGCCAAAGCCATGATGAGGTAATCCAGGCCAAGCCCGAGATTGGACATCAGGATGACTGGACGCCTCCCCCAGGTGTCAGAAAGCGCGCCCATAACAGGCGAGGCGATAAACTGCATGAAGGCCCAGACCGACATGAAAATACCGACCATCTTGGCCGCGCTCGAAAACTCGCCTGACATGAAAGACAGGATCAGTTTAGGCAGCACCGGAATGATGATGCCGATGGACAGCATGTCGAGGAGGACTGTGATGAAGATGAAAATGAACGCAGGCGAACGGCCGGCTTTGGTCTGGACACTGTTGCTCATTGGCCGCTTTCGAATGGCGTGATTGTTTTGGCTTGCAAGATTACCATAACCTATCGCCCTGCGTCTTGGATTCAATGCGTGAGCTGCCGACGGATGCTGACAGGGGCCAGCAACTTGCCCGAATTGGAAGGCTCGCATAGAGACAGGCTCCATCCTCAGTGAGAGCACGCCGCCGATGACCCACGCCCGCGCCAACATCATGCTGCTCGTGGCCGGCGCCATCTGGGGCATGGGCTTTGTGGCGCAGTCGACGGCCATGGAAAATCTCGGGCCTTGGCTCTTCATCGCCCTGCGCTTCGCCTTGGCGGCTTTGACGATGCTGCCGCTCGCCGTGCGCGAAAACATGCGCGCCGGATCTTTGCCGGAATGGGCCGACCTTGCAAAGTTCGCCCTGATCGGCCTGACGCTGTTTCTCGGCATGGCGGCGCAGCAGAGCGGACTGCTGACGACCTCAGTCACCAATTCAGGTTTTCTGACCGCGCTCTATTTGATTTTTGTTCCGATTCTGGGCATCTTTCTATTCCGCCAAATGCCACATGTCATTATTTGGCCTGCGGCGCTCTGCGCGCTTTTCGGCATATTTCTTCTCGCGGGCGGCAAGCTCGACGCGATGGCGCGAGGCGACTGGCTGACGATCATATGCGCAGTTTTCTGGGCGTTGCAAATCCTTTTGATCAACCGCTTCGCCCATGCGAGCGGCAGGCCGGTGACGCTGGCGGTGACGCAGTTCATGGTGACGGCGCTTCTCGGACTTGCTGCGGCGCTTGCGTTTGAGCGCATTGACCTCACCGCCGCCATTCTCTCCGCGCCGGAAATCCTGTTTGCGGGCGTTTTCGCCGGCGGAATCGCGTTCACTTTGCAGGCAGTGGGCCAGCGTCACACCTCGGCCTCGCAGGCGGCGATTTTCCTGTCGTCTGAGGCGCTGTTCGCCGCCCTGTTCGGCGCGCTGATCATGCAGGACCGCCTGCCGCCGTCGGCCTGGCTGGGCTGCGGGCTGATTTTCGGCGCAATCTTGGCCACCGAGCTGGTGCCCGCATGGATGGCAAAACGCCAGACCGCCTGACTGGCCGCGAAATGGCCACATGCATTAAGCGCAAAAAAGACTTTCCGTTTACCCTTTTCCCGTAAAATTGTCTGCAGTTTTGGGGATGTATGATGTACCGGACCGCATTGGCCCTTTCGCTCGCCTGCGCAATTTCGCTCGCCGCCTGCACCACGGACAGCGTCATGCGGCCCGATGTGGACATCGGCGCGCAGACCAATGCGACCCCGGTGATGATTGAACCTGTCTATGAACCTGCAGCGCCAATGCCCGCACTGGAGTTTCCCGCCGAACCTGAGCAGGACTTCGCCCAGCCCGCGCCCGACTATGTCGAGCCAGCCGCGCCGGAATATGTGGAACCCGCGCCGCCGAAGCGCCGCAACATCATCGCCGCCGGCTTCTCGCGCATGATCAACCCCCTGAGCCGCAGCGAGGAATCGGACGGCCTTCCCGCCGAAGAGGCTCAGTGCCGCAAGAATCTTGACCGCCTGAATGTTGTCTACCGCGACCTGCCGACCATTCATGGCAATGGCGACTGCGGCATTGCTCATCCCGTCGAAGTTTCCGTCCTTGGCGGCGGCGTGAAGATGCGGCCGGCGGCGACGCTGACCTGCGAGATGGCCGAGACGCTGGCGCGCTGGTCGAAGAAGGAACTCGTCCCTGCAGCGCGGCTGCGCTATCTCACTGGCATCGACACAATCCATCAGGCGTCGAGCTATTCGTGCCGCTGGGTGAAAGGCCGCAGAGGCGGCACGCTGTCGGAGCATGGCAAAGGCCGCGCGCTCGACATTGCGCAGATCACGCTGAACAATGGCAAGAAGATCATTGTGAAGAAAAAGGCGTTCTGGAAATTCCGGGAAAAAGGCCTCTTACAGAGCGTGCGCTCCGATGGCTGCGATTATTTCACCACGGTGCTTGGGCCGGGCTATGACGCAGATCACAAGGACCATTTCCATTTTGACATCAAGGAGCGGCGCAACGGCAACCGCAGCTGTCACTGACGGATTGACGTTTGGCGCAGATTGAACTAGGTTACATGTAACCAAGGACTAAACCATGCCCCTGACTCAAAAACGCGACGAAAACAGGTCAAAGGTGAAGGCGCACCGCGAAAGGCTGCGCGCCCAAGGACTTAGGCCGATCCAGATATGGGTCCCTGACACCCGCAGCCCGGAGTTCGCGAAGGAGGCCGCGCGTCAATCCCTATTGATCGCAAACAGTCCCGGCGACGCCGACGATCAGGCGTTCATCGACTCAGTGTCCGAATTGAACTTCGATTGAGGCGAGGTGAGGTTTGGACCATGGCCGGCGGCCCGGAATATGCCGGAAAGCCGCGTCCCGTTGTCATTGTCCATGATGACCGTTTCAGCAATATTGAATCTGTGACGTTCGTGGCTTTCACCACGAATCTGCTCGTCTCGCCGCTGACAAGGCTAGCAGTAGAGCCAAGTTTGACAAACGGGCTGTTGAAACAGTGTCAGTTGATGATTGATAAAATATCAAGCGCTCCCAAAGCAAAACTCGGCCGGCGCGTTGGCGAGTTGTCGGGTGAAGATATGGTTCGGCTCAATCGTGCTTTAGTCGTTTATCTTGGTCTTGCAGGATAGACGCCCTTCTACTTCTCCTTTCTCCATACGGCGCATTTCTTTCGCCCTTCGTCGCCGAAACCACCTTCCGATGTTCTAAATTGTAAATAGCTTAGTTCAGTTTCCAATGCCGGGACAGCCCCAATGAAAATCACCGACGTCAAAACCTTCGTCTTCGGCAATCCGCCGCCCGGCATCGGCGGCAAATATTTCATCTTTGTGAAGCTGACGACCGACGGCAATGTCATTGGTTATGGCGAGGCGTACAACGCGGCTTTCAGTGCGCATTTGACAGCCAAAATGATCGAGGATGTCGGGGCGCGTTATCTGATCGGCCATGACCCGCACGACAT
>JANMMM010000083.1:0-2017 GCA_031373225.1 Phyllobacteriaceae bacterium
TGTCCAACGCAATGCGTAAGGCAAGATCGCTCAGCTTCGCTTTTCGCTCGCTGCCACGGGCAATGTATTCAACAAGGCCAAAATGATTCAAAGCCGCAAGCGTTTGTCGCGAGCCGCTGCTTTGTGCCCCCAGCTCCCAGAGCTTGTAGAACGTCTCAGGCGGAAGCGGTTGTCGCGCACCCCCCGCCTTCACGATCTGTTCAACGCGCTCTACCGCCCGCTTCAGATCGATATAGGGATATGCCGGGCTACGGCCCTGCGCCAACTTCAGATCAACGCCGCTTTCTTCGGTTTCCCGGTCTGCCATGACAAGCTCCTAGGCTATAATGGCTTGACTATACGGAAATCGAGTACATATGTCTAGACATATGCCTAAAAACCGTCTAGACTTATTGAGTGGCTTGAAAACACGGAGATTCGATGAAAACAAGGGCTCAGAGCCTCAGTTCTCGCGCTCACCAGCGCTGAGGCTCGCAGAACAAATACCTGTGCCGCAGAAAGTGACGGCACAAATAGGAAGGCCCTGTGATCGGGCTGTTCTCTTGGCGGAGAACCGATCACAGGGCCAGGTGGGCAGGCGGGACGCGTCAGGCGACAGGGCAGGCTTTCTATCCAACCCCTCGGGGATCATCACCCCGGCGTTCCACCAACCGCATTAACGAACTAACAACTCCTTGATGCGGCGACCGACGTTTCGTGCAGCTACAACGAGACGGGCTGGGGTCGCGGCGATACCGGGAATCTTGGCGATTAACTCGCCTTGGTACTTGGCAAAGGCAATGCGGGAAAGACGCTGTCGGGCGTCTTCCGCGCTCTCCGCCTTGATCTCCAACCCCCAGCTCGCGCCAGCGTGGTTGTACTCGAATAGATACGTTTGAAATTTACCGCTCATAAGGAGCACTGCAATGACTGTTTCAAGTTCATATTTCTACATCTACCGTGACGCTTCTTCTCAATGGCGCTGGACGCTCTACTCGTCCAACCACAAGAAGATCGCTGACTCTGCCGAGAGTTACTGGAACAAGGCCGACTGCCTCAATGGCGTCGGGTTGGTCAAGGGCTCTCACTCTGCCCCGGTGTACGAGAAGTAAGAGTACGCGGATCACATCTCGAACAAAAGTACCTTGTGCTTTTTGGGGCCGCTTTATGCGGCCCCTTTTTTCTTCTTGCGCCGCTTCCTGACAGCCGGTGGCTTGAACTCCGACAACGGCGTTGGCGGCATCTCCATCAGGCGTTGAAGCACGTCGTCTAGCTTGGCCGATGCCTTGGCGCGCACCGGCCCGCGCTCCACCGATTTCCTGGCGCTGGTCTTTTTCATAACGGCCGAGATTACCTCGACGCGGCCCAACGCGCCTTAGGAATCCTAAGGTCGCTGGCCTTAGAACTTCTAAGGTTCGTTCGCGCAGGCGGCATTCACATGGGTGTGTCACGTATACGATTGCCAAAAATTTCCCAAATTTGCGAATGACTTTCAAGGGGTCGCGGCGCAAGGTATCTCGCGCGAATGGGGAGGAATGCCATGACGAGTCACGGAGGACAGAGAACGCGCGGCGATGGCCGGCATTGGCTGCCGTCGCAGGGCGTAGACCCGGCACCATTGGCCGAGCTCAACGCCGAATGTCTCGGTCAGATGGTCATGCGCGCGGCCGAAAGCGATAGAACCGCCCCAGCGCCGCCGCTGCTCGGCGCACTGCATGCGCAATGGGCCGCACTTCCTGCGCAGGCGGTCAGGCGCCTGTCGGCGGCACCTTTCAGCCTGTTTGACGCAGGTTTCTCGTCGGCGCCTCGATGGCTCGAGCTGCGCACCCGCGGAGTGCATGAATTGCCGCAACGCGACGAGCCGCCCTATTTCGACTCCGCGATGGCCCGCTCGATCACCCGGCGCATGCTGGTCTACGGTTGGCACTTGGCCCGCAGTCGCCCGCGCGCGGCGTGCCTGGTGTTCGGCTCCACCATCGCCGCCGTCGAATCACTTGCCGCCTGCTCGCTGGCCGCGCTCGAGGCCGCCGCCGAGCGC
>JANMMM010000089.1:0-6406 GCA_031373225.1 Phyllobacteriaceae bacterium
GCCTGAAACGAAAATCAGCATCGCCAGCCACAGCACGGATGCCGGAAGCGCGGGATTATCGCGTTTGGCCAATGTCAAGGCGAAGCTCACAAGGAGGAACCCGCCGGCCCATGCAGCAAACGCGCCCATTACCTGAGCAAAGCCGACAAACTTTCCCAAGAGTGAAAGCAGCGAGCTGCCGATTGCGAAATTGAGGAGCGCAACGGGCCAGAGAAATGGCTCGCGGGCGCGCGAAGTCAGGCTGTGACTCGCCAGAACCGCGCAAATGATTGTGACAATGAGAAAAGCGGAACCGCCCCACTTCGCGGCGTCCCCGAACTTGCTCCAGCCAAGCCACAAAAGCGACGCTGGCAAAATCAAGGCTGAGACCCGACTCCGCTTCCAATTCAGGCGCGTCGCCGCAGCGACTGCCAAAACGGCGGCTGCAAACACATAGACCAGCTTTTGTTTGGCCCCAACAGGAGGGATGCCCGGCAGACCTTCAAGCAAGAGATAGATGGCGAGCAGCGACACCGCCGCAACAAAGGCCAGAAGCGGTTCGCTTGGCCCCCTGATCATGAGAGCGAACGCCAGCGCCGCGCCAAAACCAAGCGGTAAAAAGATCGTGTATGTCAGCAAGGTCGAGGCCAAGCGGCGCTCCTGTCAGGGATTCTTGAACCGTGGCAGAAAACGCCCGCACTTGAAATGCTTAACATGTTCACGAAATTGTGAACATGTTAAATAAAAACGCCCGGACTGGCCGGTGACGGCGTGATAGCGCCCCTGCTCTCAACAAAATAAAAATTTGGCTAAGCGGTCGTCGCAACGCCGGCGCGGGGGGAGGGCTTTGCGCAAGACGCAGACGCCGGAGATCGAAACGTCGATCCTAGCGGAGACGGACATTGGCGAAGGCTTTGTCGTGCTGCGGGCCTTTGTCGAGGATGACAGCATGATGCCGGCGATCGCGGCGTTTCTGGAGGAGGCGAGCTGCGATTTGTTCTAAAATGTCAGAGAGCCAGCGGCAGATTCGGTTCAATCTTGGGTTTGCGCTTCTGTGTCTTTTCAATCCGCTCATAGCGCACGCCGGTGAAGAACAGGATTTGCGCCGGGCCCTCAGGCCGCTCGGCCTTTTCTTTGCGGCTTTGCGCCGCCGCGGGAAAATTGATGATGGTCGCCATCTGGCTGTTCCTGTGTCCTGTCCGCACTCACCGTAAAAAAACACGCGTCTTTCCAATTCAAACGGCACAAGGTTAATAGTTTGCAAACGGATTGACGCTAATTTGCGCGAATATGCGTGAGTAAGCGTGAGCAAATCGTGAATCAGCCGTTCAGAGCCTTGGAAACAGCAAACAGCCAGCACCGCAAGGACGACATCGTCGTTGCCGCCGTCAGCGCCTTCGCCGCCCGCACGCGGCCGGCTAGGGTGGAGGCTGACCAGCTTGAAGATCTGGTTCTGCCGATTCTTGGCGACACCAGCGACGCGACGCGCCGGCTTGCCGCCGCCTGTCTCTCGGACCTTGCGCATGCGCCGCACAAGCTGGTGATGCGCCTTTGCGAGGAAAAAGCGGACATCTGCGCCACGCTGCTATTGCGCTCGCCGGTTCTTCAGGATTGCGATCTGATCGCACTGATCGCGCAGCATGGCGTGACATTTGCGCGGGTGATCGCCCGGCGCAACGCCATGACGAAGAATTTAAGCGGCCTGCTTCTGGCGCTTGGCGACGCGACTGTTGCGACGCTGGTCATGGCCGAATCCGCGCCGGCCAGTGACATCCATCCCGCAATAAAGGCAAGCAAGGCGGAGATTTCCGAAAAACTGGACGCGGCGCGCGACGCGCTGCGCAAAATGATGGTTGCCAAGCCCGTCAACTCCCCCGAAGCGCGCAAGGCCCTGCCAACGCCGCTGCCGGAGCTGCTGACTGCGGCTCTGCCAAAGCGCGAGCCGATGCTGGCCGCGTCAAAACTTCGCGCCACGGCGCTGCTGCTGGACGACGGATTTTTTATCACGGCTCTTGCTGACATTCACGGCCTTTCCTACGAGCGGGCCAAACGAGTCGTGCAACGCGCCGCCCCGTCGGAGATGATGACGGCGCTGCATGCGGCTGGCGTGTCGACGGCGGACGCGTTTATCATACTGAGCGCCTTCTATCCGCAGGTCAGCCGCGACAAACAGGAGATCGCCCTGTTCCTCTCGCGCTATGAAATGATGGTTCATGACCAGACCGCCGCAAATGTGCGCCGCTGGAAAGCCGAGGACATTTCAAACGCGCTGCGCACCAAGCCCGCCAATTTTGGCGAGGCGGCGCAGAAACAGCTCAAGGCGTCGTAGTTTCAAAGAAACTTTCAGCGCGCGCATCGCCCAGCTCAAGCTCGACAATCCAAAGATCGCTGTCAAAGCGCGCCTCACGTTCCAGCTTGGCGTCGATATCGGCGTCGGAAGCTGATGGCAGCAGCTGCGCGAAGAGCCTGTCCTGCGGACGGCCGCTCTCATATTCAGTCTGTGGCGAGGGTCCATAAAGGTCTGACAGGCCGCTGCGGTGCCGCACCCGGATGAAAATGCTGCCCGCCTCCGCCGCGCCTTTACGAATGACGGCGGCAAAACCGTCCCTGCTTGCCCGGCGCACCAGCTGGCTGACCCAAAACTCCGATGTCAGGCGCACGGGGCAGGCCTTGTCGCAAGGGATTTCAGCTTTTGATCCAACCCTGCTTGATCATGATGCCCAACAGCGCCGCGTCCGGCTCGCCGGTGACGGTCATTTTCAGCTTCAACTGAAATGCGCGCACGGCCTCGCGGGTTTTTGACCCGGCAATTCCGTCCGGCTCAACTCCCTCGTAGCCAAGCCGCTTCAGCGCCGCCTGAATTTGAGCGACGTCCGGCGATGCGGCTTTGGCTTCGGACACAGGCGGCTTCTGCGGATCAGCCTTGGCCTTCACCACTTTCAGTTTTGGGGCCGGCACCGACGCCGTGCGGATCGCGTCGAGCAGCGGCGCGCCGGCCTTGCCGTTGGGCTCAAGCCCCGCCCGCTTTTGAAAGGCCCGGATCGCCGCAAGCGTCTTCGGACCGGCAACGCCATCCACCGAGCCGTCATACATGGCCATGTCCTGCAGCGCGGACTGAATGTCGCGCACGACAGGGTCGGCCTGCGGCGCAACGTCCTTTATGATTTTGAACACATCCTCTTTGCCGCCATTGCCGAGCTTGGAATGAATTTCCGGCAGCACCGGCGCCTTGTAGGCGTCGAGCGGGCGGGTTTCAAAGAATGCGTCCCGATGCGCGTTCGGCTGATACCAAAGCGCGTTGGAGGCGAAGAAAAACATTGCGACGGCAAATGCGGTGCTCCCACCCACCAGAGCGGGATTTTCCGAGACAAAAGCGCCGGCGCGCTGTGCGGCGACGCCCGAATAGCGCTCCAGGTCGGAGACCTTCTTAGGCCGTCTTGCGGATTGCCGGTTCATGTCCCACTCCTTGCGCCTTCGCGCCTGCCTGCTGCGGCAGGGCCGCCCCGAGGCGTTTCTGGTTTAAACTCACTGGCGTATTCTCCGGCCCGCCGCGCCCGCTTTTGCCAGGGCCGTTCAGCGGCAGCCGCACGGTGACGCTCGTGCCCGCGCCAAGCTCGCTTTCCACCGCCAGCCCGCCGCAATGTAGCTCGACCAGGCCGCGCACCAGGGAAAGGCCAAGACCGGTGCCCTCAAAGGCGCGCGAGTAATCGTTCTGCGCCTGAAAAAACGGCTGGCCGATTTTCGCCAGATCGCGCTCGCTGATGCCAATCCCCGTGTCTGCGACGGTAAGAACCAGGCAGGCGTTTTCAGCTTCGGCGCTCAGTCTGACGGAACCGCCCTGTGGCGTGAATTTCACCGCGTTAGAAAGGAGATTGATCAGTATCTGCTGCACAGCGCGCCTGTCGCCGACGCATTCGGCGGCAGAGGCGGCGATGACGCATTCGAGCGCAACCCCCTTGGCCGCCGCCTGTCCGCGCACCATCGCCGCGCTGATTGAAACGGCGTCTTCCACGTCAAACGGCTCGGACAGTATCTCATAGGCGCCCGCGTCAAGCTTCGACACATCGAGGATCATGTTGACCACTTCCAGGAGATGCGCCCCGGACTGATGGATCAGCCCGATATATTCGCGCTGCCGCTCATTGGCGAGCGCGCCGAACATTTCCTGCTGCAATATATCGGAAAAACCGAGAATGGCGTTGAGCGGCGTGCGCAGCTCATGGCTGACGCCGGCTAGATAACGGTCGGCTTTCACCTTGCCCTCGCTCACCGGCGGCGCCGGCTGAGCCGCAGGCGCCTCGACGCGCTGCAGGCAAAGCCCCAGCGTGTCGCCGCTGAGGCGGCAGAACGATGCCCTCGCATGAATGAACGCGCTGTCCATATCCGGGCCCGGCAGCCTGATCTGGGTTTCGCAAAGCGCCTTGCCTGCCCGGACCGCGTCCAGCGCCGAAAGATAGGCCAGCCGGTCGCCAACCGGGATGCGCTCGAAAAGTCCGAATCCTTCCAACAGCTTGGAAGAGACTTTGAATCCTTCGCCGCAATTTCCCTCAATGCCATAAATCTCGCCGGTCAGCCGGACTTTCGCCCGCACGATTCCTGCGGCGTCGAGGACGGCTGTGGACAGCGCTGGCGCGGCAGGCTCCGCGGCGCTTTCATCGGCGAGACGCGCGCGCAAAGGCAGCGAAAAGAGGTAGACAAGCGACAGTGACAGCAGCGCCAGGACTGTGGGCATAGGCAACACAGCGATTTTCACCCAGCCCAGTGCGGCGCACGCGGCAACAGCGAGCACCGAGGCGGCAATGGCGGAGGCGGGTTTTTGCGTGATGAAAAAAGTCTCCGCTCCGGTCACCAGCGCCAGCGGCAAAAGCGCCATCAATCCAGCGAGCGGCATTAGCAGGGAAAACAAGCCGCCAGCAGCAGCGGCCGCGCCGAACAGGCCGGGATTGAGCCTGCCGGTCTTCGACACAAAAGCCGCCAGCGCCAGCGCCACTCCTGTCAAGGCGGCAAGCGCGGCGAACGCGGTTTGAACACTCATCCCCGCAAGCAGCGCGGCGGGCATGGCCAAAGCGGCGCACAGCGGCATGGCGAGGATGGATTTGAAAAAGCGCTGATGCGCGCCGCGGGCGGGGCCTTGCGCCAGTGCGCTGACCCAGCGCCCGCAAAGGCTGCCATAGGCGCTCAGCACTTTTCTGATGTCAGACCCAAGCACGCAAACAAACTCACACAACACACCGGCAGCCCCAGCGAATCCGGTGATCCGACACTCGCATTCAGGCTTTAAGGAAACAATAAATGCGCCGCCTTCCGCGCCTTTTGGTGGCGGCAAACGGCGGATGGGCCATGTCTTTTGCGCTTATGGTAAATGAACAGTTCGCACGACCAGCCCACATCGGCAATCAAACCCGGCAGCATAGTTTTGTGGTTTTTCGCATTATTTTCAATGTCTTAAAGCGAACAGGCCGCGCAGGCCCGCCACTCTCGCCGCACATCACGCCCGCATTTCCACAACATATAAAATTTTACTCAAATTCCGCTCAAATGCGCGGGTTTTTCTGAAGCCGCTTTTGACGGGTATGCGCCATGCTGGATTTTCAGGCATCCCGGGACGGATGCATCTTACGGGGAAAAATCATGTGGTTCCTTATCCGGAGCTCGTTCTGGTTCTCGCTGGTTCTTCTGGCACTGCCGCTCGGCTCGGCTGACACCAAAAGCGGCGCCGCGCCTGGCATGACCGAGGCACTTCTTGCCGCCCGCTCCGCCGCCGCCGATCTTTCCGGCATGTGCGAGCGCAGCGCCGCAACCTGTGAGGCTGGGCGCAAAGTTGCTGGCGAAGTCGCCCGGCGCGCACAGAAAGCCGCCAGCCTCGCCGCGCGCTACATTGACGGCGAAGCGCCGTCAGAGAAATCCGACGCCACCATCGAAACCGGCAGCGTCAACTAATCGCCTCTTCGCCGCGCGACGGCCCCGCCGCAGGTTCCCAGTCCCCAAACTGCCTGCGGCGGGATTTTTTTGACCCGCGCGACCTGCCGAGCCTTCGTGACACGCGGCGCTGGATTGCCTATTCAAAGCAGGCTACCTGAGGGGTTGGAGACAAGCTCATGAAAATCGCTGTCATCGGCGCGGCAGGCATGTTGGGAACAAAGCTGATCCTGCGGCTGGCGCAGCTTGGCACTGTCAGCGGCCAAGAGATTTCATCCCTTGCCCGCCATGACGCCGCGCTGGCCGGACCGCCGCCCGCCTCTTCATTTCCCATTGACACGCATATCAGTGACCTGTCCGGACCCGGTGCGGCGGAAGCCGTCATCGCTTCCCGGCCAGATCTCATCTTTCATCTCGCAGCCATCGTCTCCGGCGAGGCGGAAGCGGACTTTGAAAAGGGCTACCGCGTCAATATGGATGGCACGCGGCATCTTCTCGAATCGATCCG
>JANMMM010000156.1:0-2450 GCA_031373225.1 Phyllobacteriaceae bacterium
GGTTGCTTTCGCACGATTGCCGCCCCTCTGCCGACACACACACACACACCCGCGCGTCATGCGGATGCATGGCTGCGGCATGAGGACTTAGCCTTGGACCCGCCTTTGACGTCGGCTTGTCACTTGGAAGCGTCGGTTGGATGCTCCGTATGCGACCGGGGAAAAAGGGCCACTTTCTGCCGTGACGATGGCCTCGATCGGAGGCTTGCCGAACTGCAGGTCCTGGGGGATTAGCCGACGGTCAGCGAGCCTACCAACGGTCGAACCCGATTCGTCAAAGAGCCGGTTGCGTTCTAAACAACCGGTGTCGAGGCATGCGCCGTCGTGCTACTCTCGGCGCGATAACTTGCCTGAAGGCGGAACGTCACCATGGATGACCAATCGATCGAAAGGCGCCTCGAAGCCGTCGAGAAGGAGCTGGCCGACCTCAAGCGCGAGGTGCGGGTAAAAGTGCCTGCCGATACGGCGCCGGGCCCGGGTCCCGACATCCGCTGGCTCGAACGGATCGCAGGGTCCTTTGTCGACGACCCGGACTACGTCGAGGCCGTGCGCCTCGGCCGTGCCTGGCGCCGGCGCCAGCCGAAATGCTGATCCTCGACACGGATCACCTGTCGGCTCTGGCCAGCGAACGAACTCTATCCGTGCAGTTGCTGGCAAGATTAGCCAATTCCGGCGAGGGCGTCGCGACGACAGTCGTCTGCGTCGAGGAACATTTCCGTGGCTGGCTCGCGCGCATTGCAAGTGCGCGGACGAGCGATAGGTCGGTCGCCGCATACGCCAAGTTTCAGCGCGCGGTGGAGGATCTGGGGCGAGGAACGATCCTGCCTTTCGATGCGGTCGCCGCCGCGCAGTTCGAGCAACTGCGGACTCTCAGGCTTGGCGTTGGGACCGCAGATCTGAGGATCGCGGCGATTGCGCTGAGCGCGGGCCAACTTCTCCTCTCCCGCAATCTGCGCGATTTTGAGCGGGTGCCCGGATTGCGGGTCGAGGACTGGCTCGCGTGAGCCGCTGACTCAAATGGCCACAAAGTCCTCGACGATAGATCCTGGGGCCAACAGCAAGCGGGGCTTTCATTCGAATGATCCGGTCGGCGCTCACTCCATCTTGATATTGCCCTTGCGGATGACGTCGCCCCAGCGCGATGTGTCGGCCGCGATGTAGTTAGTAAAGTCATCCGGGGTGCCGAGAGGCAGTATCAGGCCTTGCGCCTGGAGCCGCGCCTTCAGATCGGGCGAGGTGAAAGCCTTCAGCGCCTCGGCATTGAGCCAGTTGACAATCGGTCGCGGGGTGTCGGCAGGAGCCATCAGCCCGAACCAAGGGCCACTTTCGAGCGCAGGCAAACCGGCCTCGGCCATCGTCGGAACATCGGGTAGTGACGGCACTCGATTTTTCGACAGCACGGCCAGCGCGCGTGCCTTGCCAGCGGCCAGCTGCTCTTGTGCAACTGGAGCGATACCGAACATCACCTGAACGTGGCCGGCCACGAGATCCTGCATCGCCGGAGGCGATCCACGATAGTGAACATGGGCGATCTGAAGTCCATGGATTTGTCTGAATTGCTCAGACGCGAGATGGTCAGAGGTGCCAACGCCGGGCGTGCCCACGTTGAGTTTTCCTGGATTGGCCCTTGTATAGGTGACCAGTTCGGCGGCACTTTTCACCGGCATGGACGGATGCACGATGAGGACGCTGGGTGACGTTGCAAGCAAGATGATCGGAGCGAAATCCTTGGCCGCGTCAAACGGCATTTTCGCCATCAAGTGCGGAAGAATGGAGTGCGTCCCGTTGAATCCGATGAAAAGCGTATAGCCGTCGGGAGCTGCTTTCGCGACTGCGTCCGCCCCGACCACGCCTCCTCCTCCCGTCCGGTTCTCGACGACGGCACTCTTGCCGGTCTCGTTCAGTTTCGCCGCAAAGGCGCGACCGACGGTGTCTGCGACGCCGCCCGGGGGGAACGACACGATGATCTTAATGGGCTGGGACGGGTACGACTGCGCGCTCGAAGGCGAGGTCACAGCCCAAGGTCCAATCAGTGATAGCGCCAACGCAGCGCGGCAAGCATGCATCTTCATATCGCGTTCCTCCTCGATCGTGCCACGCCCTGAGACGACGCATCGCCGAACAGCTTGGTCGTGCGCAGACAAGCGATAGCGAAGTTGGTCATCATAGAATAATCATATATTTCGATCTTGTGATAACCAAATGGAATGGATGTGTCCGATGCCCTGGGACAATCATGTCAAGCGCCGTCTGAAGCTGCGGGACCTCGACGTGCTCATGGCCGTTGTCGCAGCTGGCAGCATGGGCAAGGCCGCAAAGCAATTGAATGTGTCTCAACCGGCAATCTCGAAGGCAATTGCTGATCTCGAACAGACGCTCGGGGTGCGCCTTGTGGATCGCTCGCGCCGAGGCGTCGAGCCGACTCCCTATGGGCTAGCGCTGATCAAGAG
>JANMMM010000186.1:0-5963 GCA_031373225.1 Phyllobacteriaceae bacterium
GTCAATGCCATGCGCGTGATGGTGTTTGTGAAGGCGACCGCCGAAAGCGAGACCGGGGCGATGCCGCCGCCGGAGCTGTTTGAGGCGATGACTACATACAATGAGGCGCTGGTCGCCGCCGGAATCATGCAGGGCGGCGAGGGGCTGCATCCATCCTCCAACGGCAAGCGCATCGCCTTTCATGGGGCAAGCCGCACATTGATTGACGGGCCGTTCGCGGCGGTGAGCGAGCTGGTGGCGGGGTTCTGGCTGTGGAAGGTCAAAGACATGGACGAGGCCGTCGCGTGGGGCAAACGCTGCCCCAACCCGATGAGCGGGCCGAGTGAGCTGGAGATCAGGCGGATTTACGAGGCGGAGGATTTTGGCGAAGCGCTGACGCCGGACATTGCGGCGCGGGAGGAGAAGATGCGGGAAAAGGTCGAGGCGAAGGGGAGGGAGGCATGATAGAACTCCTGCTCCGCAACGGCTAAGAGGCAGAACCGAAAAGCCAACGACTGGAATCAACAATGCCTGTGAGCGAGACACAAAGCCACCCATTGCGTGGCGTGCTTCTGGTTATGGCGGCGGTGTTTGTGTTCGCCTGCATGGACGCGGCGACCAAGCATATGGCGACGCGCTATAATGTGCCGATGGTCGTGGCGATCCGCTATTTTGTGAACCTTGTCCTGATTGTCGCGCTGCTCGGCCCGAGACTGGGTCGCGGGCTATATGCTACGGAGCGCACCGGGCTTGTGCTCATCCGCGCGGGCTGCCTTGCCATTTCCTCGCTTTGCGCAGGCCTTGCGCTGAGACTCATGCCGGTGGCCGAAACGACGGCGATCATCTACCTGTCGCCGTTCGGCGTGCTGCTGCTCGCCGGGCCGCTGCTTGGCGAAAAAGTCGGCTGGCAGGGCTGGCTGGCGGCGGCGGCGGGTTTCTGCGGCGTGCTTCTGATCGGGCGGCCCGGAGGCGGGCTGGACCCACTGGGCATGGTCTTCGCTGTCATCTGCGCGACATTCACCGTGGGTTATTTTCTCCTGTCGCGCATTCTTGCCAAGACCGAGACCACCCATGCCATGCTGTTTTACGTGGCGCTGCTTGGGGCGGCGCTCTTTTGTCTCTTGCTGCCGTGGAACTGGAATGGTCCGCCGTTTGGCACGCTTGACATTATCATTCTCTGTGGAATGGGCGCGATGGCGCTGCTCGGCCACTATCTGTTCACCGCCGCCTATTTTTATGCTCCGGCCTCGCTGCTCGCGCCGGTCAATTACATGCATCTGGTCTGGGCCGGCGGGCTGGGCTGGCTGGTGTTTGACCATGTGCCGGACGCGGTGAGCATGGCGGGTCTCGCGCTGGTCGCGGCGGCGGGCAGCGGCATTGCGCTATGGACACATTATTCGCGGCAGGGGCCAAAGCCTGTTCTCAATAAAGAAGCACCCTTGGAGGTTTGACCATGCAGAAGCGCAAACTTGGAAACGGCGGGCTGGAAGTGTCGGAGATCGGGCTTGGCTGCATGAGCATGACGTCCGGCTATGGCGCGCCGCCAGAGCGCCAAGAGGCGATCCGCGTCATGCGGCAGGCCGCCGAAATGGGCGTGACTTTCTTTGACACGGCGGAAGTTTATGGGCCGTTCAAGAACGAGGATGTGGTCGGCGAGGCGCTGGCGCCGTTCAAGGGCAAGGTGGTCATCGCCACCAAGTTCGGCTTTCAGCTGCACGAAGATTTCTCGCCCGGATTTTCCGGAACCAACAGCCGGCCGGAGCGGATACGGCTTGTGGCGGAGGAATCGCTGAAGCGGCTGCGGGTGGATGTGATCGACCTGTTCTATCAGCACCGGGTGGACCCGGATGTGCCGATTGAGGATGTGGCGGGCACGGTGCGGGACCTGATCGCCGAAGGCAAGGTCAAGCATTTCGGCCTGTCGGAGGCGGGGGCGCAGACGATCCGCCGCGCCCATGCGGTGCAGCCTGTTTCGGCGCTGCAGAGCGAATATTCGCTGTGGACGCGCGAGCCGGAGGAGGAGATCATGCCAACGCTGGAAGAGCTCGGCATCGGCTTTGTGCCGTTCAGCCCGCTCGGCAAAGGGTTTCTGACGGCGACCGTGACGGCTGAAACCGAGTTTGCCAGCAATGATTTCCGCAGCCGCATACCGCGATTTGCGTCGGAAGCGCGGGCGGCGAACCAAA
This sequence comes from Phyllobacteriaceae bacterium, assembly GCA_031373225.1. GTDB lineage: Bacteria > Pseudomonadota > Alphaproteobacteria > Rhizobiales > Rhizobiaceae > JANOYJ01. The sequence goes on from JANMMM010000186.1 coordinate 2,166, forward strand.
GGCTGGTGGATGTTGTTTCCGGCTTTGCCAAGCGCAAAGGCGCGACGAATGCGCAGATCGCGCTTGCCTGGCTCTTGGGGCGCAAGCCGTGGATTGTGCCGATTCCGGGGACGCGAAGCCTTGAGCGGGTGCGGGAGAATGTTGGCGGGGCGGCGGTGCATCTTTCACCCGAAGAGGTGGCAGAGCTGTCCGAGGCGTCGGCCGCTGTAAAGATCGAGGGCGCACGTTATCCGGATGAGTTCATGAAGATGAGCGGGCGATAGGGGCCACATCTCGTTATGCGAGCACCCGCATGGTCCTCGAACTGCGCTTGGAAGGTAAAATTGAATTGACAGAACTATATCAACAAAGATATAGAAATGGCTTATGAAGCCATTGAGATTTCTGGGAAGTTCACGGCGTGACCTTCAGAAGTTTCCAACCGAAGCGAGGCGTGAAGCCGGATATCAACTCGAACATGTTCAGCAGGGCGGCAGTCCGGATGACTGGAAGCCCATGAAAACGATAGGTCACGGAGTCAATGAGATACGGATCAGGGACAAGGCAGGCGCGTTCCGCGTGATCTATGCCGCGACTTATGCCGATGCCGTTTACGTCCTGCACGCTTTCCAGAAAAAGACCCAGGCGACGTCGCTGCAGGACATCAGGCTGGCGGCAACCCGCTATAGAGAGCTGGTCGAGGAGCATAAATGATGAAATATGAACAGTTCGAAAGCGTGTGGGACGCCATTGAAAAGAACCCAGTTGCCGCTGCCAACCTGAAAGCGCGCTCCTCGGTGATGATGGCCATAGAGCAAACCGTACGGGCATGGAATGTCAGTCAAGTGATTGCCGCCAAGCGCCTTGGCCTCACACAGCCGAGACTCAATGATTTGCTGCGCGGGCGGATCAACAAGTTCAGCCTCGACGCCTTAATGACCGTCGCAGCCAAGGCCGGCCTTACTGTCGAGCTGAAGATTGAGAAGGCGGCGTGAATGTTTGCTGAGCTGAGACAGTAATCGCCTGACATTTGACTACACCGTTCCCCGCCCTAATTCGCGCTCGCCACCTTCTGCGGCTCGTCCTCGTCCTTCAAGAGCGTGTCGATGCGGTCGCGCTCGCGTTTGAAGTTTGCGAGCGCTGTGCCTTTCAGGGTTTTGCCGACGGGCAGGCGGATGCGCATGGCGTCGACCTTGCTGCCATTGACGATCAGCTCATAGTGCAGATGCGGACCGGTCGAGAGCCCGGTGGAGCCGACATAGCCGATGACCTGGCCCTGGCGGATGCGCGCGCCTGGGGTGACGCCATTGGCGATGGCGTTCTGGTGCGAGTAAGAGGTTTCGTAGCCGTTGGCGTGTTTGATGACGGTCTGGTTGCCATAGCCATTGGACCAGCCGGCCTTTTCGACTACGCCGCTGCCCGCAGCGATGATCGGCGTGCCGCGCGGGGCGGACCAGTCGACGCCGGCATGGAGTTTCATATAGCCAAGGATCGGATGGCGGCGCATGCCGAAGCCGGAGCGAAAGGTTCCGTTCGGCACAGGATTGCGCAAAAGGAACTGTTTGGCGCTCTTGCCTTCATCATCGAAGTAATCAATCGAGCCGTCAGCAAACTCGTAGCGGTAGAACTTGCGCTCATTGCCGCCGAAACGCGACTTCACATAAAGGATTTCCGAATTCTCATCCGGCTTGTCCGCGCCCTCTGTCAGCGAGACGAAAACTTGAAGCTCATCCGACGGGCTGAGGCGGGCCTGGAAATCCACTTCCGCCGCCAGCATTTTCACCAATTGCTTAGTAAGAGGCGGCGTCAGGTCATAGGAAAAAGCGGCGCGGTAGATGCCGTCATAAGCGGTGGGCAGATCGCCGCGGACGCGGACATTGCGCTGCTCCACGTCGAGCGCCGCCACCAGCTGGTCGCCGCCTTCCGGCGGATCGGCGGGCACATACTGGCCGTTATCGTCGAGCGCGATGGTCAGCACATGCTCCTTGTTGCGGTAGATGCCGGCGCGCACGATTTTTGGGATGTCGTCGCGCGTCTCTATGCCCAGCCGCAGCAGCGAGCCGGCGCGCAGCGCGTCGCCGTTCAAAAGCGTCGCCATGGCCTCGCTCATGCCCTTGGCGTCTTCGCCGGTGTATCCGGCATCTTCGAGCGCCGACTTGATTTTCTGGTCGGCGCGGAAGGAGATCAATTCTTCAGCGAACTGAATATCGACCGCCTGATCCTCGGACTTGGGCGCGACGCTGACATTTTCTGGAACAAATTTGACGCCGTAACTTGCGGTGATGTCGATGGCGCTCTGGTCGAGGCCAAAGCGCAGCGGATCGACATATTCCAAAGACGCCACCTGCACATCGCCTTCGGTCAGCGCTGCGCCGGTGACGCGCACATATTCCTCCACCTCGTCAGCGCTCAAATCGCCCTCGGCGGCGAACTCCTTGCTGCCATCGGGAAAATTTGATGTCTTGAGGCTGACCTCGCTTTCGACCTTGGCGCCATAAATCTGGCTGCTGCTGGCATTGGCGCGCGCGACATCGGCGTCCTCTGCAAAAACATCGAGCGCGTCAAAGGCGGGATAGGATTTTTTCGTCGAATGGCCCGCGCCCAGCGCCATTTTGACAAACGCGAAGGGCATAGTGCGGATGACGTCGCGGTCGCCGACTTTGGTGACGGTTGAGAGTTCCAGGACGCGCTTGTCTTTGGCTTTGCTCTCAACGATTGTCGGAGAGAGGCGGGCCTGTTTGCCCTCGCTTTGAGCGGGCGCTGCGGCATCCAGCGAATCGGCAGTCACCAGTTCGGCGGGCGTCGTCAGCTGCTGGCGGCCGTCCATAGCGCCTGACAGGGCGACGCCCATGAGAACGATAGAGGTGATGCCCGTCAGAAACGTTCCCGAAAGCCAGCGCGCCGAGATTTCCCGCCGGTCGGGCGGGCCGCGGCGGCCGTCCTCAAACAGCGGCGGCTCGTCGCCAAGCCTTGCAATCATGGTTTTGTTCAGCGGCATTCAGGTTCCCGGTTTATGTGCGCCGGCCCTTGAGGCTCTGCCGCATTATATTGATTCAGCGCACAGACCCCCTTGGCGCGCGCGAACCAGTTATGCTCATTCTTTACATGGATTGGCTTCGATAGGAAATCAGGCCAGTTTAAGGCTGCGCGACCATTAATCAACTGTATTGAGGTATTCCGGCGCCCGTGCATTGCGTGCAAGCCGGATAAAGAGTTTCGAGACCGGCGGATGTGCCGCTGCGAGATATTTTGTGCATTGCAAAAAAAATGCAATAAACCAAAAATCCTTGTTGACACTTTGCCAGCTCACCCCCTTTATGCCCCTCACCAACGAGGGCGGCGCGCCGCTGGCGCAGTTCAGTTCGCCCTTGTGAAATCAAAGAGAGCCGCGTAAGCGACACTCACCGGGCTTCGAGGCGAAAGCTGAAAAAGTCCATGACACTGCGTTTGCCGTGTCCGTTCTTTGAAAATTGAATAGGAAGAAAGAGAAACGTGGGCGGCAGGTATCTGCAGCTTCTTTGAAAGAGGAAGCGAACGGAGACTTTGGCCGGACACGTTTTGACAAGAGACTCTTACTAGCTGCTGCGCATTCTTGCAAAAGGGTGGGCAGTGGATTTGTAAATGTTCTCGTCAATTCAAATGCGTGACCAAATATAATAGCCAATTCAATCTCTTATTAAACTTGAGAGTTTGATCCTGGCTCAGAACGAACGCTGGCGGCAGGCTTAACACATGCAAGTCGAACGCTCCGCAAGGAGAGTGGCAGACGGGTGAGTAACGCGTGGGAACGTACCTTTCAGTTCGGAATAACTCAGGGAA
>JANMMM010000202.1:0-13383 GCA_031373225.1 Phyllobacteriaceae bacterium
TTCGCGCAAGAGCCGCAGCTTATCGGCTGTCAGTTGGCGGTTGACAGTCTCGACCAAAAGATTGAGCCATTGCGCCCGCCGTTCGTTCTGGGCGTTGAAAATCTTGATCGTGCGGATGCCGCGCATGGATTCAAGGAAATGGCTGTCGCGGCGCGCGCCCCAGACAATGGCTTCAGCGGAGGCGCGGCGCAGCGGTGTGTAGGTCAGCCATCGCAGCAGCGCGTAAAGCAAAGCCCCGGCGGCGACGATGACGGTCAGGGCGGGCGCAAGCATGAGCATGATGAGGAGGGTGACCAGCGCCATGACGCCGTCGAGCACGGCTTCGACAAGGTCGCCCGTGACGGCCTGCAGAATTGTCTCCTGCGAACCGAACCTTGACATGATGTCGCCGAGATGGCGGCTTTCGAAATAGCTGACCGGAAGGCTTTGCAGATGCGACAGGAGATTGGCGCGCGACTGGACTTTCAGCGAAGCGTTCAGCCCCATCAGCATCCATCGCCGCATGGTTTCTATCGCGGTGCGAAGCAGAAGCAGCAGACCAAAACCCATCGACAGTGTCACCAGGAGATCACGGTCGGCGCTGACAACGGCTTGATCGATCACCAGCCCGAGGAACAGCGGCGACATGATGGCGAAAATTTCAATCGCTCCGGCCATGCCCAAAAGATAGCTGAGCGACCGTCCGATGCCCGTGATATGCCCCAAAAGCTGAGAAGCGCGTACGCGCGGGGCCGGGGCGGCGGCCTGGAAGCGCGCTGTCGGAATGAGCTCAAGCGCAATGCCGGTGAAATGCCGACCCGCGGCTTCAAGCGGCAACGTGCGAACGCCCGCAGCCGGATCGTGGATTGTCAGCTCTTTTTGGCTGGCGCTTTCCAAGACGACAAAGTGGTTGAGGTCCCAGTGCAGGATGCAGGGCGTGCGCAGACTTGCGAGTTCATCGAGCTCTAGCCGCAGCGGGCGCGTCGCCATGCCGATGACATCGGCGATGCGGATCAGCTCGTGAAGCGTCGCGCCCTTTAGCGACATGCCGAAGCGGCGGCGCAGCGCGGCCAGGTCGTCCGGATATCCGAAATGATTTGCGACCATGCACAGGCTCGCCAGGCCGCACTCGGATGCCTCGGTCTGCAGGATCAGAGGAAGCTTTCTCCCCCATCCCAAATTGAGCCGGTCCGCGATGCTCATCCGGTCCACGCGGAAGTTCTGGCAAACAGCGGATAGAGAATCCATTCGATCAGCCGGTGGCGCTCAACATGAATGTCCGCGTCGAGCTGCATGCCGGGCTGGAGCGGGACTTTGCGGCCATAGGCCGTCACATCCTGCCGCTGGAGATCAACGGTGATGCGGTAAAGGGGTTCGTTGGACTTTCCGTAGAAAGCGGAGAGGCCGGAGAGCTGCGGCGGCAGTTCCGAAGGACTGATGGCGGACTGCGAGACGCTCAACACGCTGCCTTGGTAGAATCCGAAATTCTGGTAAGGAAACGGCTGATAACGCAGAAGCACAATTTGCTTTTTGTGAATAAAGCCGATCGCCCGGCTCGGCGAGAACAGCTGCGCCTGCAAAACTGTGTCCTTCGGCACAATGCTCATCAGCGGCACGCCGGCCGCCGCGCTGCCGCCGGCCTCAGTCTGGATAGCGGTTACGATCCCGTCCTGCGGCGCGGTGACAACGAACTCGCGCCGCGCCTCGGCCTCGGCAATCTGCTGCTCAACCGCTGAAGCGTCGCTGCCGATTCCGACCGTCTTAATGCTGAGCTGATCCGGGAGCGCTTGAAGCGCGGTGTGCGCCACAGCCTTTTCACGCCGCAGCTGCGAGAGCGAGCGCTCAAGCGCCTGCAGCTTCGACGTCTGGTCAAGCTGCTCGGCCTCGATGACGCCGAGGCTGGCTTTGGTGATAATGCCGCGCTGGCGCAAATAGCCCGCCCGCGACAGAGCGTCCTTGCTCAGCTGCACGCGGCGGCGCTGCAGGCCAATCTCGCTGTCGAGGAGCTTCGCCTCGGAGGCCAGCGCCGCCAGCCGCACCGTAAGCTCGCCTGACTGCTGCTGCGACAGCCGCACTTCGGTCTCCTTCTGCAATGCGAGATTGCCTCGGCGGCTCTCAAGCTGCCGAACGACCATTTCACCGGTCGCGCCGATTTCCTGGCTCCGCACCTCAGCTGACAACACGATCAGCGGGTCGCCTTTGGCGACGGACGCGCCTTCTTTCACCTTGATGATTTTGACAACGCCTGACTGGGGCGGAAGCACCCGGACAATTCCCTTCTCCGGCATGAGCCAGCCGCTCACCCGCTCTTTGCGGGTATAGGAGCCAAAAACGAGCACGGCGATCAGCGCCGCTGCGGAAAGGGCAGCCGCAGCGGTCCAGACCTTGTGAGAGACTTTGGGCTCCAGAAGCACAGTGCCAAGCCACTGCGCCTGCCGCTCGGCCAGAACCTCCGGCCGGAACAGCGGCGCCGGAACGGGGGCGGGGGCGATCCGGCCGCCTTGGCGCATTTTCTCCAGGGAGACCGAAACGTTCAATCAGCGACCTCGTACTCGCGCACTTCAAAACTCAACTCCACCATCCGGCGTATCGAAGGCAGCTGAAACACCTTACGGAATTTAGGGTTAAAGAAGTCTTTGAGCAGAGGCGGGCGGGCGGATTTGAAGTAGAGCGCGGGCGATTCCACCACATTGCCGGAGGCCACAAGGCCAAGCTCGTCGAGCCGCGTCACAGTCTGCACGATGCAGGGCGCGTGCGTGTAGCCGAGCGCGCGCAGCGCATAGGCGCGGTGGTGGCCGTTGTGAATGAGCAAGCGCTTGTCCGAACGGATCACGCTCAGGAAGTTGGAGCTGTAACCCACCATCAGGCCGAGCACGCCGCTGTTCGGCCGGAGATTTCCGTCCTGCGGCAGCTGTCCGCTGTCCAAAAGCGTCGCCTCGTGAAAGCGGAAGTCCGAGGAGGGGGACCAGAATGTGTAACGGTTCTTGCCGGTGCGGCGCACGGTGAATGGCGCTTCGTCCCGGTCGAGCGGCTGGCAGAAGCGCAGCAGCGCGGCGGGGTCCGCTCCGGCCCCGAGTTTTGCGCCGCTGCGGGCGGAATGGGTTATGTCAATGTGCAGCTGCGAGACGATAAGCTTGTCCAGCTCAACCATCTCGACGCAGACCGGCACTGTGTCAAACGCGTGCTTGAAGCGCAGGTCGGCGGCGATTTCCGCAGCGAGCGGCGCAAGCGATTTGCCGAGGCCGAATGTATCGATCTGATCGGCGATGCCCGCCTCGCTGACTTCAAGATCGTAAAAGTGATCATTGGCGATGCGCCATTCGTCGATGAGCTCGCGGCGGCTGATCTGTGCGCCGTGGATCGTCTGGTTTTTCACAAAGCTCAGATAGTCGTCCAGCGCCGGCTGACCGAGCATCCAGACCGTTTCGCTCAGCGGGGTCACATTCTGCTTCGACAATTTACCTGTCATCATGTTCATCAGCGGATACTCCGGTAAGTTCTGCTTTGGAAAAGACACCCCAGCGATTTCCGCCGGGGTGTGTAGTTTGACGTTTGCTCTATCTCCGCAATCGGAGGAAAAGCAATTACCAGCAGCGGCTGCCGCCGCGCGAGCCCGAGCCGTGCTTCTTTGAGCTGCCGTGCTTCTTTGAGCTGCCCTTCCGCTTCTTCGAGCTGCCATGCTTCTTCGAGCCGCTGCCGCCACGGCCGCCGCATCCGCCGCCGCCATGACCGCCCGCGCCATAGACGTGGGACAGTTCTTCCACTTTGAGATCACGCATTTGATATGCTCCCTTGATTTAAGTCCTGCCGGACAGTCCAACTGGACATAACAAAACTATTTCAATTAGGTTGTTGTTGTCTATTTAATCGCTTCTTAATCATTAATGTTAATTTTTACTCAGAAATATTAATTATTCATAAAATTTTATTAAAATAGGTTCTTCTAACTCAGCCCGATATAAGCTCATTGTTTGACAGACAAGGTGCGGCTGATTAACAATGACGAAACCATTAGAGTATATATTTGTTAACCATGTGCCGCGCGCTTGCGGCGGCCGGTTATGAGCGTGCGATGCAATTTCGGATGGTTTTGTGGGGAGGTCTGTTCGTGGCCGGCATGGTCTGGCTGGTTGACGCGCCTTTCATGCAACCGGGAGTCCCGCGCCGCGCCGTCCGCCCCTTTCACGGGACGGTCATAGACCGGGCCAGCGCAGCGGCGCAGCCGGCTGACTTTGCCGGGGCCGGAAGCGCTGAGCCGCCGGAGGCGCATGACATAGAGCGTCCGAAAGCTGAGGAAAGAATTCCTGCTTTACGCCCGCCCGAAACCGAGGCGGCTGATGCGCCTGATCTGAGTGAGATGGCGGCGCTGGAACTTTCGGACAAGCGCGCGGATACGCCAGTTCCAATATCTTGGCCGGCGGCAGAGGCGGCGCATTCGGGCGCGGATTCCAAACATGGCGCAAAGCGGCGGATGGAGCAGGCGCTGGACGAAACGAGCGTCTCCAGCATTCCCAAGCCGAGGCCGGCAGCGTCCAGGACGCCAAGCATTGCATTGGTAGATGCGCCCGCCGCCGAGGCCGCCCGCGGCTCCGTTTCGATTTCGAGCGCCATGGCGCTGGCTTTCGCCGGCAATGACGAGTTGAACGCAGCACGCGCGCAGCTGCGGGCGACTGGGGAAACCGTGCCGCAGGCATGGGCGGGGATGCTGCCTGTGATCAGCGGGACCGGTGAAATCGGCTCGGTCTTCACCGATCCGGCGGCTGCCGGAAGCTCAGGCCGCGTTGACGCCGCCAGCCTGGGCATCGAATTCACACAGCCGCTTTTCGACGGCTTCCAGGCGGTCAACAATGTGCGCGCCGCCAAAGCGCAGGTCTCCGCCGCGCGGCACACTCTCAGCGGTTTGGAGCAAAACGTGCTGCTTGCGGCGGCGACCGCCTTTCTGGATGTTCAGCGCGACCGCAAGGTCGCCGCGCTGCGCCGCCAGGGAATGGCGCTGCTCGACGAGCAGGTGAAAGCGGCGGAGGCGCGGCTCGCGATCGGCGACGGCACAATCACGGATGCGGCGCAGGCGAAGGCTCAGCGGGCGCTCGCATCGGCGCTTCTGAATTCGGCGCAGTCCGACGCATCGGCCAGCGAAGCGGCTTATCTGCGGGTGACCGGCGCGGAGCCTGGAAACCTGATGCCGGCAAAGATTCCCGCCGGGCGACTGCCGCGCACGCTTGGCGAAGCCCAGGCCATCTCACAACGCGAGAACCCGGCGATACTGGCTGCCCGCTATTCGGTTTCGGCCGCCCAGTCGCAGGTCAAATCCGCCAACGGCGCGCTTTTGCCGTCGCTTAATCTGACCGGCGCTGTCAACAAGGAGTTCGCGCTCAACGGGGCTGATGCGTCAGGGCTGCCTGGGGTCTCGACGACGCCGCGCAATCAAATGGAGTCCTCGATCGGCGTGAAGCTGACTGTGCCGTTCTTCCAGGGCGGGCGGGCAAGCTCGAAAGCGCGGCAGGCCAATGAGGTGCTAGGGCAGCGGCGTTCGGAAGCAGACGGTTCGCGGCGGCGGGCGCGCGCCGCAGTTTCCACGGCCTGGGCCAAACTGCTGGCGGCGCGGGCGAATGTGACTGGATATCAGGCAAGGCTATCAGCGGCAAAGCTCGCCTACGACGGCGTGGCGGAAGAGATGAGCGTCGGGCAAAGGACGACCCTTGATGTCCTGAACGCCCAGAACGAGGTGATTGCGGGGAAGATCGCTCTGCTTGGCGCGGAGCGCGACGAGATGGTGGCCAGCTACGCGCTTCTTGCGGCAACCGGCAGGCTCTCCGCTTCGAAAATGTTTGGGGCGCCTGCCCCTGCCAAACGTCCGCCCGTCAGGGCGGTCAAGGACGAGTGGCGCGTGATGCGCAAAGCGGCGCGCGGATAGAAGCGCGGGCCAGACCGGGCGCATCATGCGCAGATCGCGCGCCTTTCCGCTACGCTTCGTCGCATTCAGCGCACGGCCTTCCCTTCTCCCCGTCTAATGCTATGTATCAATCCCGGCCGCATCCGCAGGCGGCGCATTGTGTTTGAGGCTCCGATCCATGCGCAAATATTCGGTCTTTGCCCTCACCCGCGAGGCGATGCGCGCTCACAAGGGGTGGGATGCGCAATGGGCTTCGCCGGAGCCGCGGGCTGAGTATGATGTCATCATCATCGGCGCGGGCGGGCATGGGCTGGCGACGGCCTATTATCTTGCCAAGGAACACGGCATCACCAATGTCGCGGTGCTGGAAAAGGGCTGGCTCGGCGGCGGCAATACCGGGCGCAACACGACGATTATCCGCTCGAATTATCTCTATGACGAATCGGCGGGGATTTATGACCATGCCTTGAAGCTGTGGGACGGGCTGAGCCAGGACCTCAATTACAATGTGATGTATTCGGCGCGCGGCGTCATGATGCTCGGGCATAATGTGCATGATATTCAGGTGCTGAAGCGCCATATCCATGCCAATCGGCTGAACGGCGTGGACAATGAATTCTTGACACCGGAACAGGCGAAGGAATTTTGCCCGCCGCTCAATATTTCCGCCGGGGCGCGTTATCCGGTGATGGGCGCAGCCCTGCAGCGACGCGGCGGCACGGCGCGGCATGATGCGGTGGCCTGGGGCTATGCGCGGGCGGCATCGGATCGCGGCGTGCACATTATCCAAAATTGCGAGGTCACCGGCATTAAGCGCGGCGTGAACGGCGAAGTGACAGGCGTTGACACCTCACGCGGTTTCATCGGTGCGAAGAAGGTCGGCGTTGTGGCGGCGGGGCATTCGTCGGTAGTGATGAACATGGCCGGCGTGCGCATGCCGCTGGAAAGCTATCCGCTGCAGGCGCTGGTGTCGGAGCCGGTGAAGCCGTGTTTCCCTTGTGTGGTCATGTCCAACACGGTGCACGCCTACATCTCGCAGTCGGACAAGGGCGAATTGGTCATCGGCGCGGGGACGGATCAGTATGTGTCCTATTCGCAGACCGGGGGCTTGCATATTCTCAACCACACGCTTGATGCGATCTGCGAAATGTTCCCGATGTTCACCCGCATGAAAATGCTGCGCTCATGGGGCGGCATTGTCGACGTGACGCCCGACCGCTCGCCTATATTGGCGAAGACGCCGGTCAAAGGCCTTTATGTCAATTGCGGCTGGGGCACAGGCGGGTTCAAGGCGACGCCCGGCTCCGGCAATGTTTTCGCCCACACCATCGCCCGCGACGAGCCGCATAAGATCAATGCCGGGTTCACGCTGGAGCGGTTCAGGACGGGGCGGCTGATCGACGAGGCGGCTGCAGCGGCGGTGGCGCATTGAAAGCGAAGGGAAGGATGGCGACCTTTATGCGACGAACTATTGCGGCCTTTGCAATTGCGACTTTGGCTTGTAGTAATGCCTATTCTGGCGGTGAGGCAGATAGGGTAAGAGTTGAATTGCTGGAGCCCACGGTAAATGGAGGACAATGGCCTTTCGTTACTACGGCAATTCTCATTGCTTGCGACAAAAGTAACGGGACAGAAAAAATCACTCTGAGCTGGGAAGCGCCACCACCCGATGGCACCGGCGACATGACCGCCGTCGAGTTGCTGGCAACGCCTCCGTATATCGGAATGACGCTGCAAGAGGGTCGTTCGAGCTTCGTCGAAATCGTGAGCCCGAACGCAGATAGGCGGGACCTCGACAGACATCTAAAGGCCGCTAGGGCCCGTGCCGAAACACTTTGCCAAAGCATCGGGAATTAAGACGACTATGTTCCAAAGCGCTTCCTACCCTCCCAGAACAGGCGACCGGTCGATCGACGAGGCGGCCGCGGCCGCGGTGGCGCATTGATGCGGGCGGTGATGATGGCAAGCATGACGCCACTTTGGGGCGCGCCAATGGATGCGCAGCTTGTCCCGGAAATCGAGGACTTCCGCCAGCAGTTCATCAACAGGCAGGCAGGCGAAAAGGAGTGGCCGTTCGCCTTCGAAAGCGGCCTTCTCTCCTGCGTCTACATCATCGGGCAGAAATTTGTCTTCTTCGTGCCGGACGGGACACCAGCACTGGAGGGCGAGGAAACAGACATTACAGCGGACGAATCCAGAGCGGCTATCGTGACGACTGACCCGCTGCAGCTGATGCTGCATAGCGGGCAGGAGAAATTCTTTGTGCCGGGGTTGACAATTGAGGACAAGATCCGCCGCCTTGGCCCCTATGTTTCATTGGGTAAGAGGCTATGCGATCATCCCAAAGGAACCGTTGTCGGTCCTGGGGAGCTTTGAGGGACCGATGGCAAATCAATCCATTAATGTTGATGAAAAGCTATCGCTGTTTTCTGAGCATTGGAAACCCAAAATCATCGCCTCGTACAACGGCAATGATGTCATGGTTGTTAAACTGAAAGGCGAGTTCAACTGGCATTCGCATCCGGACACAGACGACTTTTTCCATGTCGTCAAAGGCCGCCTGACCGTCCAGCTGCGCGACGGCGATGTCACGCTGGGGCCGGGGGAAATGTATGTCGTGCCGAAGGGCGTCGAGCATTGCCCGCTGGCGGAGGAAGAATGCCACGTGCTGCTGATTGAGCCTGCCGGCACGCCAAACACTGGCGATGCGGCAACGGCTGTGACCAAGACCAAAATATAGAAAGACCAATATGCTCCTGATCCATTGTCCCTATTGCGAAGAAGAGCGCCCGGAGCTGGAATTCCGCAATATGGGCGAAGCGCATCTGGTGCGCGCGCCGGATATCGCCAATCAGTCCGACGAGGATTTCGAGGCGTTCCTCTACATCCGCCAGAATCCGAAGGGCACTATCTATGAGCGCTGGCGGCATGTGCATGGCTGCGCGCGGTTTTTTAACGCGGTGCGGAACACGGTGAGCGACAAGTTTGTCATGGTTTACAAGGCTGGGGAGAAGCGGCCTGCGCTGGGCGGGGATGTGAAGGAGAAGGGCGGGCGCAAATGAGGAAGATCGGGGACAGTTTACTTGGCTTCGCGCCTCAGCTGACAAGTATTCAACATTGGGCGCAGCCAAGTAAACTGTCCCCGATCTTTGAGCCGCAGCCATGAGCGGCGCTTACCGCATTCCGGGCAAGGGCCGACTTACGCCTGCCAAGACCCTGCGTTTCACCTTTGACGGCGAGACGCTGACGGGGCTTGAGGGCGACACGCTCGCCTCGGCGCTGCTTGCCAACGGCATCCATCTGACCGGACGTTCCTTCAAATATCACCGTCCGCGCGGCATTGTTGCGGCGGGGCCGGAGGAGCCGAACGCGCTGATGCAGATTTCGCGCGATGCCGTGCGCACGCAGCCGAATGTGCGGGCGACGGTGCAGGAACTGTATGACGGCCTTACGGCGAAGTCACAGAACCGCTGGCCATCGCTGACCATGGACATTGGCGCGGTGAACAATCTCGCCTCGCCGCTGTTCGCCGCCGGATTTTACTACAAGACATTCATGTGGCCGAAATTCGCGTGGAAGAGGATTTACGAGCCGAATATACGTGCGGCGGCGGGGCTTGGTCATGCGCCGACGGAAGCGGACCCGGATCATTATGCCAACCGCTTTGCGCATTGTGATGTGCTGGTCATCGGCGGCGGGCTGGCTGGGTTGTCTGCGGCTTTGAGCGCGGCGGAGAGTGGCGCGGACGTGATTCTGGTCGAGCAGAACAGCGTGTTCGGCGGGGCGCTTTTGTATGAGAGCGGCATCACTGTCGATGGAAAGCCGGGCTATGACTGGGCGCAAGATGCGATTGCCAAGCTGAAAGCCATGGCGAATGTGCGGGTGCTGAGCCGGACAATGGCGTTCGGCTATTATGCGCAGAACATGGTGGCGCTGAACGAACTCATCACCGAGCATGTGGCGCGGCCCGATGCTTCAAGTCCCCGTGAGCGGCTGTGGCAGGTTCGGGCGAAGAAGGTGATTCTCGCGACGGGCAGCATCGAGCGGCATATGGTGTTCGCCGAAAATGACCGGCCGGGCGTCATGCTGTCCGGCGCCGCGCGGCATTATCTCAATCATCATGGCGTCGCGGTCGGACGCAAGATCGGCGTCTACACCGCGCATGACGGTGCCTATACAGCGGCGTTTGATTTGGAGCGGGCGGGCTGTGACATTCCGGCGATTATTGATTTGCGCAAGGATGTCGCGGACGCGTTGCTGGATGAGGCGAAGTCGCTCGGCATTGAAGTTTTGACAGCGTATTCTGTTGTGAAAGCGGGCGGGCGGCTTCGGGTTTCTTCGATGGAAGCACGGCCGGTGAATGGCGGCGCGGTGCGCAAGTTCTCCATTGACGCGCTCATCACCTCCGCAGGCTGGACACCGACCGTGCACCTGTTTTCACAGTCGCGCGGCAAGCTGATCTTCGATGAGCAGCGCGGGATTTTCGTTCCGGGCGAGAATGCGCAGTACTGCGTTTCGGTCGGTGCCTGTAACGGCACGGATGATCTCGAGCGGCTGGTGGCGGAAGCCGTGGCAGCAGGCGGCGGCAAGGCGAAACTGAAGGTCAAAGGCCCGTCCTATGCAGGCGGCATGTCGGGCGCTTCGCCGGGCGAGGATGACAAGCCGGTCAAGGCCTTCATCGATTTCCAGAACGATGTGACGGCCAAGGACATCCGGTTGGCCGTGCGCGAGGGCATGCATTCGATTGTGCATGTGAAGCGCTTCACCACCAACGGCATGGCGACCGATCAGGGCAAACTGTCCAACATGCATGGGCTGGCGATTGCGGCAGAGACGCTGGGCAAGGCGATCCCGCAGGTGGGCCTCACGACATTCCGCGCGCCCTATACGCCGGTGACATTCGGCTCCATCGTCAACCACGCCAAGGGTCAGCTGTTCGACCCGACGCGGCGCACGCCGATGCATGAGACTTCGGCAAAAATGGGCGCGGTGTTTGAGGATGTCGGACATTGGAAACGCGCTTGGTATTTCCCGCGCGCGGGCGAGACCATGCACGAGGCGGTGGACCGCGAATGCGTCAATGTGCGCACCAATGCCGGTCTGTTCGATGCGTCAACCTTGGGCAAGATTGAAGTGGCCGGGCCGGATGCGGCGAAGTTTTTGAATATTCTGTACACCAACTCCTGGGACAAACTTGGTGTCGGCAAGTGCCGCTATGGCATCATGCTGCGCGAGGACGGGTTTGTTTATGATGACGGCGTGGTGGGGCGCATTGCCGAGGACCGCTTTCATGTGACAACGACCACCGGCGGTGCGCCGCGCGTCATGAGCCATATGGAGGATTATCTCCAGACCGAGTTTCCGGACCTCAATGTCTGGCTGACTTCGACCACCGAGCAATGGGCGGTGATCGCCGTGCAGGGGCCGAAGGCGCGGGAGATGATTGCGCCGTTTGTGACCGGCATGGATATTTCCAATGAGGCTTTCCCGCATATGAGTGTGAAGGAATGCCAATTCATGGGCGTTCCCTGCCGCCTGTTCCGCATGACGTTTGCGGGCGAGCTGGGCTTTGAGGTGAATGTTCCTGCGGATTATGGGCAGGCCGTGTGGGATGCGATCTACGTGCATGGCGCGCCGATGGGTTTGCAGCCCTATGGCACTGAGGCGATGCACATTCTGCGCGCCGAGAAGGGCTATATCATTGTCGGTCAGGATACGGACGGAACCGTGACGCCGCAGGATGCTGGGCTGGCTTGGGCGATTGCCAAATCGAAGCCGGACTTTGTCGGCATCCGCGGCTTGAAGCGGGTTGATCTTGTGGCGTCTGGCCGCAAGCAATTGGTCGGCCTCAAAACCAAAGACCCAAAGACAGTTTTGGAAGAGGGCGCGCAGATTGTCGAATCGCCGAACCAGCCGATCCCGATGAAAATGATCGGCCATGTCACCTCGTCCTACTGGTCCGCCAATTGTGATCGTTCCATCGCCATGGCTCTGGTGGCGGGAGGGCGTGAGAGGATGGGGCAGACGCTCTATGTGCCGATGCCGGACCGGACGATTGAGGTCGAGGTTTGTGACGCGGTGTTCTTTGACAAGGAAGGAGGGCGGATCAATGCCTGACGCTCAGATCGCGGAACGGGTCATGCCGCTGACCGGACGAATGGCTGCGACCGCGCAGGTTTCCGTCACGCCCGCCGAACCCGCCTTCAGAATGTCGCTGCGGGTGAGGCCAGATGCGGTGAGCGCACTGTCAAAAACCCTTGGCGTATCCCTGCCGGTGAAGCCTAAGTCCTCGGAAGCCAAAGGCACACGCACGGCGCTGTGGCTCGGGCCGGATGAATGGCTGATCCTCGACAGCATCAAGAACCCAATGGACGATGCGGCCAAGGCGAAAGTCCTGAACTCGGCCGTCGACATTTCTCACCGCAACACGGCAATCCTTGTTTCGGGCGCGGCGGCGGAGGCGACGCTTTCGGCAGGCTGTCCGCAGAACCTGTCGCTGAAGGCGTTTCCGGTCAGCGCCTGCTCGCGGACGATATTAGGCAAGGCGGAAATCGTCATCCTGCGCACCGGGCCGCAGGCGTTCCGCGTCGAATGCTGGCGCTCGTTCAGCGATTATGTCATGACGTATCTGAGCGATGCGGCGCGGGGGGCGGTGGTTTAGCGAAGTGCTTTGCTCAAGATCACGCTTCTATAGGTTTTGCCTTCCCACTGCGCAAATTCGATAAAGCGATAGGCCCGCTTTTGATACCAAGCAATCAAATGCGCGGCGTTTTCGGCTGTATCCAGCGCCAACTCTGCGGCGGCGTCTTTTGACGCGAGGTCCTCGGTTGCCGATAGGAGTTTGGAGCCGAGACCGCGCCCCTGAAATGCTGGCGACACCGCAAACTGCCCAATCACCGCGACCGATGGCTTTGTGTAGTGCGCGCACGACGAACTCACACCGGGCTGTTTGTAGACTATTGTCCCGGCAAGCCTTCCCTCACTTTCAGCGACTAGGCATGTCCCGTCCGCAATTCTGCGTCGCGTCACTTCTTCAGTTTGATCGACCGCCGTGTAGTTAAATCCCAGAGCCGCAAGTTCGGCGTAGGCTGAATGGAGCATGAGCGTCAACTCAAGGAGAGAGTCGCTTGGCTTCAGTTCACGGATGGCGGCGGCGGAAATTAAAATTTCACCCCTCCTCCGGCGGCGGCACCATGGCCATTGTCAGCCAGATCGCCGTAAACGCCGGCTTGATCAGGCCTTCCACTTCCAGCGCCACGTCATAGGTGTTCATCACCCGTCCCGACGGCCTGATGTCGAGGTCCGCCAGCTTGAACCTTGCCCGAACGCGCGCGCCGGCTTTGACCGGGCTCATGAAGCGCAGCTTGTCGAAGCCGTAATTGATGCCCATGGTCGCGCCTGCGATCATTGGCAGGGCTTCGTAGGCCAGCGTTGAGAGGAGCGAGACGGTGAGGAAGCCATGGGCGATCGTGCCGCCGAACGGGCCTTCCTTGGCGGCGCGCCCGGGATCG
>JANMMM010000204.1:0-10286 GCA_031373225.1 Phyllobacteriaceae bacterium
GCGGGGCGAGGTTCCGTTCCTCGCGGCGGAAAAGGGTGAAGCGGCATGACCGGCGATCCGAGAGGCGCGATCCCGCACACGGTTTCCGTCGCCCGCCTGCCGCAGAACGGCATGCCGCTGAAGCTGACTGCCAATGAGAAAGAGCGGCGCGCGCTGGCGAAGGCGCATGATCTCGTCGGTGTCCAGTCTTTCACAGCCGAGCTTCTCGTTAAGAAATGGCGCAAGGACGGGGTGAAAATCACCGGCCATATCTCTGCCGAAATCACGCAGAGCTGCGTTGTCACGCTTGAGCCTCTGATTAATCAAATTGAAAATGAAATCGACGCGGTCTTTGTGCAAGAGGGCTCCAAACTGGCGCGCCCGCCGCTTTCCGCAGACGGTGAAATTGTCATTGACTATGAGGGCGCGGACCTTCCTGAAACTTTCTCTGGCGACATGATTGACGCCGGCGCGCTCGCCGAAGAATTTTTCGGTCTCGCCATTGATCCGTATCCACGCAAGCCGGGTGCGGCCCTCGAAGAATCTTTGGCAAATGCAGAGACTGAAACGCCAAAGCCGTCGCCCTTTGCCGAGCTTCTCAAGTTCCGCAAGGAATAGGGAAATGATGTGCGAAAAGGGCGGCGCTTGGCTTGTGCAATGCGCGATAATCTCTATTTTCGCGCTTCACAGGCCGACAGCAAGGAATTCCCGCGCGTGACAAAAATTGCCATCGATGCCATGGGCGGCGACTTCGGTCCCTCTGTGGTCATTCCCGGCGCGGC
Source organism: Phyllobacteriaceae bacterium (assembly GCA_031373225.1). GTDB lineage: Bacteria > Pseudomonadota > Alphaproteobacteria > Rhizobiales > Rhizobiaceae > JANOYJ01. Next base: position 762 of record JANMMM010000204.1, read on the forward strand.
GCTGGCGCTGGAGCGTATGCCGGAACTGGGCTTTCTGTTCTTCGGCAAGGAAAACGAAATCGCGCCGGAGCTGGAAAAGCATCCGGTCTTGAAATCAAAATCCGTCATTGTTCACTGCGATATTTCCGTGCGCATGGATGACAAGCCCAGCCAGGCGCTGCGGCATGGCCGCTGGAAGTCCTCGATGTGGAAAAGCATCGAGGCGGTGAAATCCGGCGAGGCGGAAGCCTGCGTGTCGGCGGGCAACACCGGCGCGCTGATGGCGATGTCGCGTTTTTGCCTGCGCACCATGGCGGCCATTGAACGCCCGGCCATCGCGGCGATCTGGCCGACGCTGCGCGGCGAAAGCATCGTGCTTGATGTCGGCGCCACCATCGGCGCGGATGCGCAGCAGCTGATTGATTTCTCCGTCATGGGCGCGGCGATGGCGCGGGCGCTGTTTGAGATCGACCGGCCGACCGTGGGCCTCTTGAACATCGGTGTTGAGGAAATCAAGGGCCAGGAAGAGGTCAAGGAAGCGGGGCGGATGCTGCGCGACTCGCCGCTGACCAGCCTCGACTATCACGGCTTTGTCGAAGGCGACGATATCGGCAAGGGCACGGTGGACGTGGTTGTCACCGAAGGATTTGCCGGGAATATTGCGCTGAAGGCATCGGAAGGCACCGCTAAGCAGATCGCCGAATATCTGCGCGCCGCCATGAGCCGGACATTGATGGCGCGGCTCGGCTATCTCCTGGCCAAAAGCGCCTTTGACCGGCTGCGCGAGAAAATGGACCCGCGCAGGGGCAATGGCGGCGTATTTTTGGGGCTGAACGGCGTGGTGGTGAAAAGCCATGGCGGCACGGACGCCGAAGGCTTTGCCGCCGCTGTCGCTGTCGCGCGCGACATGGTCCGCAACGGGCTATTGAAGAAAATTGAAGCGGACCTGGACCTGTTCCACGCCCGCCATCCGCGCGCCGCAAAGCCCGTTGCGGGCGCGGCGCAAGAAGCATAGAACCGCAGCACATCTGACTGAGGCAAGACATGATCCGTTCGACAGTACGAGGCATTGGCGCGGCGCTGCCGAAAAAGTGCGTGAAGAACGCCGACCTCGAAGGCGTGGTCGAAACCAATGATGAATGGATCGTGCAGCGCACCGGCATCCGCCAGCGCTACATCGCCGATGAAACCGAGACCACGGCCTCGCTCGGCGCGGCGGCGGCGCAGGCGGCGCTGGATATGTCTGGGCTCACCGTGGCTGATATCGACCTGATTATCGTCGCCACCGCCACGCCTGACAACACATTCCCGGCGACAGCGGTGGACATCCAGAACCGGCTCGGCATGACGCACGGTTTCGCCTTTGACGTCGCCGCCGTCTGCACCGGCTTCATCTACGGGCTCGCCACCGCTGATCTTTACATCAAAGGCGGCATGGCGCGGCGCGTCATTGTCATCGGCGCAGAAACCTTCTCGCGCATCCTCGACTGGAGCGACCGCACGACCTGTGTTCTGTTCGGCGATGGCGCCGGGGCGGTGATCCTTGAGGCGAGCGAGGGCAGGGGGCTGACCTCCGACCACGGCATTCTCGCCGCCAAACTGCGCTCCGACGGCTCGCACAAGCAGAAACTTTATGTCGACGGCGGGCCTTCCAGCACCAAGACTGTCGGATTCCTGCGCATGGAGGGACGCGAAGTGTTCAAACATGCTGTCGGCATGATAACGGACGTGATCGAAGACTCATTCCGCGACACCGGGCTTTCGGCAGCTGACATTGACTGGTTTGTGCCGCACCAGGCCAATAAGCGCATCATTGACGCTTCTGCCAAAAAGCTGAATATATCCGAGGACAAAGTGGTCATCACTGTTGATCAGCACGGCAATACTTCTGCTGCTTCCGTGCCTCTGGCGCTTGCAACAGCGGTTGCTGACGGGCGGATCAAGAAGGGGCAGTTGATCCTCTTGGAGGCTATGGGCGGCGGCTTCACCTGGGGCGCAATCCTGCTTCGCTGGTAGGTTGCAGGCCCTTCCAACGCGCCTTGACCGGCAGGCCTCGAAACGCTAGCTTGCGTCAAATTTTATTGAATTATCAATGCGAAGGGACCTTGTGATGGGGGACAAGACAATCACCCGGGCCGATCTGGCAGAGGCCGTTTATCGGAAGGTGGGGCTTTCGCGCGCCGAGTCTGCTGAACTGGTTGAGACCATTCTCGATGAAGTCTGCAATGCCATCGTGCGCGGCGAAACGGTCAAGCTTTCAACCTTTGCCACATTTCATGTGCGCGACAATCATGAGCGCGTCGGGCGCAATCCGAAGACCGGGCAACAGGTGCCGATCACGCCGCGCCGGGTCATGACTTTCAAGGCGTCGAACGTTCTGAAAGAGCGCATCATTCAGGGCCATCTCAACGGCAAGAGCGGCCACGCTGACTAGTTTCATGTGCGCGCAGGTGACAAGGCGCTTGAAACTTTCTCGTTAAATGATTGAATAGGCGGACGAATCATTGATCTTAGATCAGTTGGGGATTGTCGCCGCATGGACAAAAGCCCGGATGCATTCCGCACCATCAGCGAAGTCGGGGAAGACCTTGACCTGCCGCAGCACGTCCTGCGTTTCTGGGAAACCCGGTTCACCCAGATAAAACCGCTGAAACGCGGCGGCGGGCGGCGATACTACCGTCCGCATGATGTCGAACTGCTCAAGGGCATCCGGCATCTTCTCTATGACCAAGGCTATACGATCAAAGGCGTGCAGCGGCTCTTGAAGGACAATGGCGGGAATTTTGTCATTGCGCTCGGCGCAGGCGACCTCGCTGCCGCTGAGGCGATCAAGCAGCAGCGCCATCCGGAAGCCGCGGAGACGGAGGCGCCGGCGCCCGAAGTGAAGCAGCCCTCATTCACCGAAGCCGAAGGCGACACGCTTCTTGGCGCTGCGCATGTGAAACCGTCGCGCGGCTTTTTCGGTTTGGGCAAAGCTGCGGACGAGGGGCCTGTCAGCCCTGACGCAAAACCGCTCAGCAAGGATAATCGCACGCTCCTGCAGGAGGTGCTTTTCGATCTTCTGGAGTGTAAGCGGCTTCTGGATCAGATCAGATAGCAATGGCGCTGGAAGCCGAGTTCCAGTTTGCCGTGGATGCATTCCCTTCAAATGAAGAGCTGACGGCGCTGTGGGCTGTGGCTTGGGCCTTTCCTGCCGAACAGGATTTCCGGAAAAGTCTGCGCGCTTGTCTTCTGCACGTCACCGCGCGGCGCGGCGGAGCGCTCGCTGGTTTCGTGAAAGCCGCAAGCGATGGCGGGAAACATGCGTTTCTGCTTGATCCGACCGTGCACCCCGACTTCGCGCGGCGGGGCCTTGGCACGGAGCTCGTCAAACGCGCCGCTGAACTGGCGCGCCAGCGCGGGGCGGAGTATCTGCACGTTGATTATCTGCCGCATCTGAAAGGTTTTTATGCGGGATGCGGCTTTCAGCCATCTGAAGCGGGTCTGATGCGGTTGAGGTGAGCCGTGAAAAGGGTTGACGTCACACCAGGTCGTCGATTGTCACTTTCAGGACTGAAGCGAGGCTCTTCATCGTCTCAATTGTTCCACCGCGCTGGCCGGTCTCAAGCTGTGAAAGATAGGCAGAGGCGATTCCAGCGCTCTGCGCAAGAGATTTGATTGTCAGGCCGCGATGCTCGCGCCACGCGCGAATCGGGTTCGCCCCAGATAGAATTGCATGGACGAACTCCGCCGGAAGCAGCTCCTCATCGCCTGCTGCAAGGCGCTCCTCAAAGGCTTTCACGACAGACGTGTCCCGGGCATTCTCCACCGACTCGATGAGCGATTGGAACTCGCCTTCTGGAAGGATTACCATCCGTTCGCCTGAAGGCGTTGTGATGATTTGGGTGTTCATGTTTCACTACCTTTCGTAAACCGAGCCGCGCGCGCCGACATTGATGATTGCCACGACCTCAGCGTCCTCGGTGAAAATGACGCGCCAGTCCCCAACGCGCAGCCGGAAATAGTCCCTCAATCCTTGAAGCCTGATAACATTGTTTGCCAAGGCCTCTGGTGTTGTTGCATAGAGTTCAATCTTCTCTCTGATGTTCGCAGCCGCATTCGACGGCATGCGCCGCAGCGTTCTCAGTGCGTCCTTGCTATAAGCTACGCGCTTCATGATTAGTGCTAGCATATAGTTAGTGTCGAAACCATTGCATTTTTTGGAGGCCAAATTGAAAACAGCTTTGATCGTCTGGGGCGGGTGGGATGGGCACGAACCTGAACAGTGCGCCCATATCCTTCGCGGCATGCTGCAGGAGGAGGGTTTCGCCGTTGAGATTGCCGACAAGACCGCAGCCTTCGCCGATCCGGGCCTTAAAGACCTCAATCTCATCATCCCGATCTACACTATGTCAAAGATCGAAAAAGGAGAGGTCGAGAACCTCTGCGCCGCCGTCCGCGGCGGCGTTGGTCTGGCCGGCTATCATGGCGGCATGTGCGACGCGTTCCGCGATCAGGTCGAATACCAGTTCATGTGCGGCGGCCAATGGGTGGCGCATCCCGGAAATATCATCGACTACCGGGTGAACATCATCGCCAAGGAAGACCCGGTCATGGCAGGCCTGTCGGACTTCGCCGTCCGCTCGGAGCAATATTACATGCATGTCGACCCGGCCAATGAAGTTCTTGCGACGACGACGTTCAATGGCGACCACGCGGACTGGATCGGCGGCCACATCATGCCGGTCGTGTGGAAAAAGCGCTATGGCAGGGGCAGGGTGTTCTATTCCTCGCTCGGCCATCAGGCGCACGAGTTCAAAGTGCCGGAAATGACCGCGATCATCCGGCGCGGCATGGTTTGGGCTGCAAGATAAATTTGGTCGGAGCGGCGGGATTCGAACCCACGACCCCTTGTCCCCCAGACAAGTGCGCTACCGGGCTGCGCTACGCCCCGAACCAAGGCTCATTTATAGGCATGGCCGTGGGAGGGTCAAGAGCGGACTGGTCCAAATGCTGCGACGTGATTTCTCATGAATTTTTGACCTGCGCCCGCCTGCGCTCCAGCGCTTGCGCAAGTTCTGGAAACGCCTCTGCGAACGGTTTCGCCTTGGCGAAGTCTTCACTCGTTCATTCAGGGTTATCAGACACTTCTTCCCAATCCTCTCGGGAGTAGTTCGGATTGGGGATGTAGTCGTCCGTCGTTGCGCCTGTTTTCATTGCAATGCCTCGCCGCTTCTTCAATATTTTGCATCCGCCAGCCCGCAGAACGCGTCAACCGGGCTGACGCCCTCGAACGGCTCGTTGCCCAGCATCCTGCTCACCACCGCCTCCTGCGCGTCCTCAATCGTTGAATAGGCGTTGATGTAGGTCTTCACGCGCGGCGCGTCGAACAGGTAGTAGGGGTGGCCGAAAGAGACCATGATGGTGGGGATGTCGTGCCAGTAGCGCGTCATGGTCTGGCGCATGCTCGGCTGCTCGGCGCGCCAGTCGAGAAATATCCGCGACAGGGTGAGCGAGGATTCGGCGGCGAAGACGTAGATTAACAGATCGGCGTTGTCAGGCGACGGCGGGTTGGCGGCGTCGTAGCGAGAGACTTCGAAGCCGCGCCCGGCAAGGCATTCCTCAAACCGGTCCAGCCGCTTGCGCGGCATGCCGGGGAAAAAAGGCGGCGTGCCGTTGCTCAGCACCGTCACCCGCCGGTGCCGCACCGCTGAGATCGGCAGAATGCCGCCGGTGTTTTTGACCAAAGTGACCGCTTTCGACGCCGTCTTGCGCGCCGTCTCAAGATGCGGGGCGGACTTCACAATTTTCTTTGCCGCCTCCAGCGGCGGGATGCGCTCATCTAAGCTCATCCTGTGCAGGCCAAGCGCCGCCTTAAGCCCCAGTATCCGCGTCACCGCCGCCTCGACCCGCGCCGCGCTCAGCCGCCCGTCGGCCAGTCCGGCCCGCAGATAAGACAGGTCCTGCTCAAGATTGTCGGAGAACAGGAACACGTCGCAGCCGTTCTCAATGCATTCCGGCACGAGGCTGGCGCGGGCGGCCCAGTCGCCCATGCCCGCCATTGGCGTCGCGTCGGATATGATCAGGCCGTTGAAGCCCAGATGACCGCGCAGAAGGTCCTCGTTCAAAAGCTTCGACAGGGAGGCGGGGCGGTAGCGCTCCAGCCCTTCCGGCACGCCGCATTTTTCCGCAAAAGAGGGCAGGGCGATATGCGCCGACATGACGGACAAAACACCCGCATCAATCATGCCGCGGTAAAGCCTGCCATAGGTTTTGTCCCACTCGTCGAAGGAAAGCGGGTTGACCGTTGTCACCAGATGCTGGTCGCGCGGGTCATAGCCTTCGCCCGGCCAGTGTTTGGCGCAGGCGGCGACGCCGTTGCGCTGCATGACTTTCACATGCAGCGTCCCCTGCTGGATGATTGTCTCAATGTCCGACCCGTAGGAGCGCGTGCCGACGATGGCGCTGTTGAAATTCCGGTTGATGTCGATGCAGGGCGTGAAGGTCCAGTTAAAGCCAAGCGCCCGCGCCTCTTTGGCGAGAAGCTCGACGCTGGCTTCGGACAGCGCAATGTCATTCGCCGCCGCAAGACCGAGCGGGCTCTGCACCCGGGTGAAGATCGGCGACAGATGCCCGCCGCCTTCGATATCCGCCGTCACAAACGGCGGCACGGCGGCGCTTTCAAGTGCAGCCCTGGTGGCCCGGGAAGCGGCCTCGATATCGCCGCCCATCATCCGGCAAAGCCCGCCGAGACCGTCTGCCATCATAGCGCTAGCAGCATCCGGGTCGTCGCCGATGGAAATCTGGACGATCAGCTGGCGCAGCCGCTCTTCGGTGGACAGCGAGTCAAGGGTCGAGGCAACCCACGCAAGGTCCGCGTCATTCAAGTTGAAGGGAGCAAGCCGCAGGCTTTCAAGCACGCTCATGATCTGATCCTGATCCAGGGTTTCACCCGAAACTGTCAGTTTAGGCGCGGCTTGTCAAAGCAATGAGATCTGGCGTGCCGCCGCTCCCGGGCCGGGTCAGCTGGTGCCTTTTCTCCAGTCCATAGCATCCCCAGATAATGCCGAGCAGCAGATAAAAATGCCTCCAATGGTCGGTGTCGATTATGTTGCCGACAAACACATGCGCTACATAGCAGGCATAGGCGCTGATCAGATATTGCTGCCACGGCCGCTGGCGCAGAAGCAGCTTGAAGCCGATGCCCAGCGTGATCCATGTGATGGTCAGATAGGCGGCAAAGCCCAGCCACGAATAGTCCAGCAGCGCCTTGATCCAGATGTTATGCGTGTCTTCCCCGTAGATTTTGCCGAACAGAACCGGGCCGATGCCGAACGGGCGCTCCATAGCCAGCAGATAACCGATGCCATGGCGGGCAAACCGCCCGACGCGCGCGCCGTCATAGTCCTGCACCAGCTTGGCGCGCTCAGTGAACATGTTGGAAATCGACGGGAACTGCATCGCGATAACAAATGCCATAACCAAAAATAGGATGGAGCCAAGCGCAATCATCATGATGCGGATGCGGAACTTTGCACTCCGGCTTTCGATGAACACGATGGCCGTGACCATCAGAATGATGAATGCCATCATGCCCCAGGCGGCGCGGGAAAACGACAGGAGGACGCCAAATGAGATGAAGGTCAGGCCAAGTATCAACAACGGGGCTTTTGACGCGTGGTCCTTCAGAATTTTGTAGGTGAGCCATGCCACCGGCAGCAGCAGGAACGGCCCGAACACATTCGGGTCCTGAAACCCGCCGCGCGCCCGGTCATACAGTGTGAAATATTCAGCGCCCGGAAGCGCATGGAAATAGCCGAGCGTGCCGAGAATGGACGTGAATATCGCCGCGCCCGTATAGGCGCGGAATATTGTAGGCAAGAGTGTATGGTCTCGTTCGATGATCGAGGCGTAGAACACCGCCGTGAAGGACAGAAACAGCGAGATGCAGAAATACAGCGGGGCCCAGTCAAGGTCCTCCATCTGTGTCATCGACACCAGCGCGCCGCAGTCAAAGACCACTAGAATAACCAGCATCGGCGCAATTGTGCGCGAAACACGCAAGCCGAAAAGCGCCCAGACGGCGATAAGCGCCACCATGTAAATTTCATAGGGCGCCGGCTCAAAAATCACGTAACCCGTCAGCGCCACGCCAAGCCCGAGCGCCCACAGTTTGACAAGCTTCAACAGTGACCGCTGCTGCGCCAGCCTGTCAGGTTCAAATGTGGCGGTCGCGCTCAATAGGCGTTTTCCGTGTTGAGAAGCCGCAGCGGCGTCAGGAGCAGGATCTTCAGATCGAACCAAAGCGACCAGTTTTCGATGTAAAAGAGGTCATACTCGGTGCGCATTTTGATCTTGTCGTCGGTGTCTATTTCGCCGCGCCAGCCATTGATCTGCGCCCAGCCGGTGACACCAGGCTTCACCCTATGGCGGGCGAAATAGCCTTCGACCACATCGTTGAACATGCGGTCGCGGCTCTGCGCATAAACGGCGTGCGGACGCGGGCCGACGAGGGACAGATCGCCGCGCAACGCATTGAAGAATTGCGGAAACTCGTCGATGGAGGTTTTGCGGATAAAGCGTCCGACCTTGGTGACGCGCGGATCGCCCTTTGTGACCAGTTTTTTCGCCAGCGGATCGGCCTGGTCCGCAAACATGGAGCGGAATTTCAGCACTTCAATTTCTTCATTATTGAAGCCATGGCGCTTCTGCCTGAACAGGACCGGACCCTTGCTGTCAAGTTTAATTGCGATGGCCGTCATCAGCATGACCGGCGACAGGAACACGATGGCGATCAGGCTGAAAAATATGTCAAAGACGCGCTTGGCCACCGAATCCCATTCGCGGATCGGCTTGTCAAAAATGTCGAGCAGCGGCACCGCGCCGATATGTGAATAAGCGCGCGGGCGGAACTGCAGCTTGTTGGAATGCGCTGAAAGCCGGATGTCGACCGGCAGCACCCAGAGCTTTTTCAGCATGGTCAAGACACGCGTCTCCGCCGTCAGCGGCAGAGACACGATAAGCATGTCGATTCGCGCATGGCGGGCGAACTCAATCAGCTCCGATATGGTGCCAAGCTTGGGATATCCGGCCACAACGGTCGGGGAGCGCTGGTCGTCGCGGTCGTCGAAAATGCCGCAGATGCGGATATCATTGTCGCCCTGCTGCTCGAGCGAACGGATCAGGCCTTCGGCGTCTTTGCCGCCGCCGACAATCACCGCGCGCCGCTCCATGCGCCCGTTTCGGCCCCAGCGCTTGATGAACCCGGAGAGAACAAAGCGCAGGATGAGAAGAAACAGAAGTCCGGTTCCAAACCATGCGCCGAACCAGAAGCGCGAGAACTCGCTGGAAATCTTCAGAAAAAATCCGGCAAGCGCCAGTGTCGCGAACACGCCGATCCATGAGACCAGGATTCTCCCGAACTGCGAGATCGGATGGCGCAGCGCGCTGACCTGATAGGCCTCGCCCATTTCGAGCAGCACCACCATCAGCAGCGCGCCGAAGCAGATCGTCGCCGGATATTCCCAGTTGAGCGGTCCGCCGGAGCCGACATAGCCGCCATATATA
>JANMMM010000161.1:0-4423 GCA_031373225.1 Phyllobacteriaceae bacterium
CCTCGCGATTGGCACCAATTCGCAAATCGTGTGACGGCGTGAAGGTACGCCATCCGCGTGTTCGGATTGCGAAGCCGGGCCGTGAAGAACTCAATGACGCGTCCCCAGGCACTTGTTCCTGCGTCGCCGAACAAGGCACAAATCCGCCGCTGCCCCGCCACGTCGTCATCATAAGGATTGACCCGATATTCTATTTCCAATTGCGCCAACTACGGTGCAATTACGGTCAATTACGGTCAATTACGGTAACACAATCACGGTAACAATTACCGAATTTGCACCCCGTTAGAACACCGCCGATTGGGTCAGTGAGCTTCGCTTTATTCTAGCTTCGCGGCGAGAAAATCAAGTTTATTGCTCGCTGCCGCGAGACTGTCTGCAGACGTTTGTGGAACAAGACGATGCGCATCGCATCGGTTCAGGCGCAACGCCGTGGCGACATCGCGCGCCAAAGCCAACTCTTTGATTGCATTCCCCGCGTGAGTCTTGTGCGCTGCAGTAAACTCAGGCTCAGCAATAGTTGTGCCCAAAAAGTAATTTGCGACGTTGACGATATTCCATTTAAGACCATACCAGTTCCCGGCAAAGCGGTTTTCAAATCCGTAGATAAATTGACGGTTACGCCGCATTTCGCGAACCGTCTTAAGCGCATTTTCGTGAACTAACTCGCGATAGCGTTGGCCGTAGTCGAACCCTGCTACACAGTCTGTACCGCGTAATTCGGCCAACGGTTGCGGCGCACCCAGCGTGTAGGCCCCATATGCGAAAATTGATGCGGCAGCGAATAAGACAATCCTCATAGTGTTACTTTTCTCGCCTGAACAAATGTTACACGGCTATATCAATCGCCAGTCTTCTGATCGTATCGGTTATATACGAGGGCGCTAAGTACGCAAAGTTCTTATTGGAGATGCATCCGGTTAGAAAAATAAGGACCGGCAGAATTTGTTTCATAGATCAAAGTCCCGGAGACGAGATGATGAAGTGGGCGGCTGGGGCTGGGTCGCACTCTTCATGATATCGGATAGTTAATTACCGTGACAGTTACCGAATTAGACACACGCTTCGCTTGATTAACTCGACAATCTCCGCATCACCCCAAGCAAATGGCCGCATTCAGCGGCCACTTAAGTCTTATGCCCGCAACCCTAAAGCTGCGTCACCGCCTGCTGCGTCCCGATCGCCAGCGCGTCCACTCCATCCCGCTCGTAAATATCATCGCGGAAATGCGCCACGCCGTCGCCGGTGGACCAGGCGGTGATGTAGGTGAAATAGACCGGGACGGGCTCAATGAGAGGCACTTCCTGATTGCCGCCGGTGGCGATGGCCGCCTCGATTTCCTTGCGGCCCCAGCCGGGCGTGTCGCGCAGCAGCCAGGTGCCGAAATCGCGGACATTCTGCACGCGCACGCAGCCGGAGGATTCAAAGCGCAGCATTTTGTTGAACAGGCCCTGCTTCGGCGTGTCGTGCATGTAGACGGCGTGCGGATTGGGGAAATTGATCTTCATCGAGGCCATGGCGCTGTTGGCGCCGGGGTCCTGGCGCAGGCGGTATTTGGCCGCCTCGTTTGAACTCCAGTCGATATTGAGGGGATCGATTTCCTGACCGTCCGGACCGATGACATGGATGTTATTGTCGACCAGATAGGTGGGGTTCTTGCGCATTTCCGGAATAATGTCTTTTTCGACAATCGACACCGGCGCGTTCCAGAACGGATTTATGACGATGTTGGTGATTTTGGAATTAAGGATCGGCGTCTGGCGGTCGATCTTGCCGACAATCGCCGTATGGCGCTGCGAGACGCGGCCGTTTTCAACAATCTCGATCTGCGCCGCCGGGATGTTGACCATCACATAGCGGTTGCCCAGAAAGCCCTGCATCGAGCGCAGGCGAACCAGGTTGGTCTCAAGCTGGCCAAGGCGGACATCCGCCGGGACATTGAGCGCGGCGAATGTGTATTTGCCGATGACGCCGTCCGCCGGGAAACCATGGCGCGCCTGAAAGCGCTTGACGGCGGCGTCGACGTAAGAGTCGAAGGAATTGCCAAGGCCCGCGGTGTTCGACAGGTCGCCCGAGACCATCAGCCGCTGGCGCAGCGCGCTGACCGACGGGTCATTGACGCCGATCTTGAGTTTCTTTGTTGCAGGCACCTGCGGCCAGCCGCCTTGCGCGACGATGTTCTGGTATTCGAAAATCTCGGCTTCAATGTTGGTCGCGGTCTGCGGCGAGAAGATCGGCAGCGTCGAGCCGACTTTGGTCTTCTTTTTGCTGGCCTGCGCGTCGAACTGATCGTCCCACGAGCCGCGCTTCGGCGCTTTCAGCACATCCTGAACCGCGTCCTGCGCCAGCGATGCGCCGGAGCCGCCCGCGAGCAGCGCCGCGCCCAAGCCGCCGATGAAGGCGCGCCGTCCAAATGTGCCGAATTTCAAATTGTCCATTTTTCCCAAGACCCAAATGCCGGAGCCGCCCGGACCCGCTCTTGTTAGCAAATCTAACAAAAACAGGGTTAATAAATCGCCACCGCCCCGCATTCGGCGGGATCAAAAGGTGGTGATGGGTTTGTGGCGGCGCAATATGGCCAATTGATGAAGCGGCGCGGCAAACGCCGCTGCATCAGAATTTCCAGGCAGTCTCTGAATCATAGAGCGCCTTCTGCGCCCGCACCGAAATATGGAAATGGTGATTGTGCTTGTTCTTGCCGGTATATTTGCGCCATGCCCAAGGCAGATTGTTGCCGGTCTTGAACGATGAGGCGATCCTGCCGTTGGAAATGACATATTTGATCCGCGGGTCGCGCTTGACGATCAGCGACAAGGCGATTTTGCCCGCATCGCAGCCATGCGCCGTGTCATGCGTGATGTCGAGCGCCGAGACGACGCGCCATTTGACTTCATTGATGTGCGGATTGTGATCGGAACTGGTCGACTGATGCGCCGGATCGCCGATCCAGCCGTCGCTGAGCTTATTGCGGTTCGGGAATTTGGCGTTGATCTGGGCGCGCAGCTTGTCAAGACTCTTGGCGATGCGGAACGGTTTGGCGGGCATGGAGGGCTCCTGTGGCATTCATGGCGGACCGCAGGGCAAAGAATTGCACGGACAAATGCTTGACGCAACGGCATTTTCGTTGACGCCAAAATGCAAAAAGCCCGGTGCGAACCGGGCTTTTTGCAACAGATATTGCCGCCGGAACTACATCCGGTAAGCGATGGTGTCGTTCCAGAACCGGTCCAGACGCAGCAGCGCCTTGTTCATCGTCTTGAACTCGTCGGCATTGATGCCGCCAACCGCTTCAATCGTGCCGACATGGCGCTCGTACAGCCCGTTGACCGTATCGGCGACCGCGCGGCCCTTTTCAGTCAGCGCGACGCGGACAGAGCGGCGGTCGGTGATGGAGCGCTCGTGGCTGATGAAGTCCATTTCAACGAGCTTCTTGAGGTTATACGAGACGTTCGAACCAAGATAATAGCCGCGGGTGCGCAGCTCGCCGGCGGTCAGCTCGGACGTGCCGATATTGAACAGCAGGAGCGCCTGGATGGCGTTGATGTCGGAGCGGCCGTTGCGGTCGAACTCGTCCTTGATGACATCAAGCAGGCGGCGGTGAAGACGCTCCACCAGATGCAGGGATTCGAGATACAGCGAACGCAGCGCGTCCTTTGCCGGGCTGAGGGCCGGTGAATTGGCAGCGGGCATCGGCGCGCCCATACGCTTGATCTGTTGCATCATGTTTTTCGCCTCTGTTGGTTCAGCAGGTCTGTTGCCCGCCGTTGACGCAACCCTAGCGAAAGCAGCTAAAATTCGAATTAAACGCCACGCTTAACAGGAACTTACATTGAGGAATCAAGAACATACGGATAATGGATGATTAACGGGGCCTTTTGCGTTTCTGGCTGCTGATCGTCATCGCAAAGGCCACATAAAGCGCTGCAACCCCGAGATGACTTGCCAGCGTCAGCGGACGTGCGCCGAACAGGCCGGGGAAGCCATAGAACATCAGCGCCTCGGCCAAGGCCGCCGCCGCCCAGATTACCGGCCCCCAGGAAACCTTCATCCAAAGCCCGATCGCCGCCACCGGAAACAGAACGGCAAGGCTTGCCGAGGCGAACTTCCAGTGCAGCGGCATCAGGTCAAACCGCCAGAGCGGCCCGTCGTAAAAGCCGATCAGCCGCACCCAGTAGAGGAAGCCGAACAAGAGACAATAGGCGGCGATGATCCGGTGAAACCAGGTGAAGGCGGCAAAGACGAATGTCTCTTCCGGCTTGTGCAGCTGGTCGTCATTGGCGAAGATCGACATGGGCAGGCGGACTCCCGGATTGGCGCGACTAGAAGCGGAGAATGGGCGGCGGGTCAAGGCGGGGCTGGGAGAGCGTCTGGAAAATGCCGGGATTGCGTGTTAGATATAGCGCATGGACAAGGACCGCATCAT
>JANMMM010000165.1:0-5122 GCA_031373225.1 Phyllobacteriaceae bacterium
CCAAAGCCGTCGGCGGAGACCATGAATGCGCTGACGCGGAGTTTGGACATTGGTTATCCTCCCGGACCATGAAACCGACGCGCCGATAAATCGGGGACAGTTTACTTGGCCTCCACCATTGAAGGCAAATTACCAGCTGGCAGTGGAGGCCAAGTAAACTGTCCCCGATCTTACCGCCCTTGGCAAGAACACTCAAATCCCCGCCTCCACCCCCATCGCCGTCCTGTCCACAACGCCCCTCAGCGCGAAGCTTGAATTGATCCGCACCACATAGGGCATGGCCGACAGCCACTCTTTGTGTATGCGCTCATAGTCGGCGAGGTCTTTGGCGGCGATGCGCAGCAGGTAGTCGTATTCGCCGGACATGAGATAGCAGACCAGAACGTTCGGGCAGCGCTTCACGGCGGCTTCGAACTCGGCGAGGATTTTCTCCGACTGGCCGGACAGGCTCATATGCACGATCACCGTCACGCTATGGCCGATGGCGGCGTTGGAGATTTTGGCGTGATAGCCTTGGACGACGCCGGATTTTTCCAGAATATCCAATCTTCTTGAACACGCAGATTGCGAAAGATTGACCTTTTCGGCCAGCGCCGCATTCGACATGCGTCCGTCATTTTGGAGCGACCGCAAGATCGCGACATCCATTGCATCTAAATCCATTTAAAGCGATTCCTTCGAAGAAAGGCGGTATGAAAGCAAGAATACACGGAAATATCTATTTTTCCATACCTTCTTTGCAAGGACATTCGATGCGGTTTCGGCTAGCTTTCTTTCATAAGAATTCTGACCGGAGAAACAGGAATGCGCGTCGGCTGCCCGAAGGAAATCAAGAACCACGAATACCGCGTCGGCCTGACGCCTGGCGCGGTGCGGGAATATGTGGCGCATGGGCATCAGGTGATTGTCGAGAGCGGCGCGGGCTTGGGCATCGGCGCGGATGACGGCGCCTATGCCGCCGCCGGCGCAAAAGTTGTGAAGACTGCGGCTGATGTGTTCGCGCAGGCCGACATGATCGTCAAGGTCAAAGAGCCACAGCCGCAGGAATGGGCGCAGCTACGCGACGGGCAGATTCTCTACACCTATCTGCATCTGGCGCCAGACCCGGAACAGACCAAGGGGCTTATGAAATCAGGGGTCACGGCAGTCGCCTACGAAACCGTTACCGATGAGCGTGGCGGGCTTCCCCTCCTCGCCCCCATGTCCGAAGTCGCCGGCCGCCTCTCAATCCAGGCCGCCGCAACCTCGCTACAGAAGGCCAATGGCGGCCGCGGCATTCTCTTAGGCGGCGTTCCCGGCGTTCTGCCTGCCAAAGTCACCGTCCTCGGCGGCGGCGTTGTCGGCCTCCATGCGGCCCGCATGGCGGTCGGGCTTGGCGCGGATGTGACAATCATAGACCGGTCGATTCCGCGCCTGCGCCAGCTCGACGATTTGTTCAATGGCCGCGTCCATACGCGCTACTCGACGATTGAGGCGCTGGAAGACGAAGTGTTTTCCGCCGACGCCGTCATCGGCGCTGTGCTCATTCCCGGCGCCGCCGCTCCCAAGCTCGTCACCCGCGAAATGCTGTCGGGCATGAAGAAGGGCTCGGTCCTCGTCGATGTCGCCATCGATCAGGGCGGCTGCTTCGAGACCTCGCACGCCACCACCCATTCCGACCCGACCTTCGTGGTCGATGACATCATCCATTACTGCGTCGCCAACATGCCCGGCGCGGTGCCGATCACCTCGGCGCATGCGCTCAACAATGCAACGCTGCACTATGGTTTGCAGCTGGCGGACAAGGGCGTCAAGGCGATGATTGACGATCATCATCTGCGCAATGGTCTGAATGTGCACCGCGGGCGCATCACCAACAAGGCGGTGGCTGAATCGCTAGGGCTTGACCTCGTTGAGGCGAAGTCGGCGCTGGCCGCTTAGAGTTTCCTCCCGGCGTTTCCTCCAAACGTCCGACTCCGCCCTCTGTGAGGCTCACAGGGGGCGATTTTTTGGGCGCTCCTGTTCTGCGGTCGCTCCCAAGTGACGTGCCGCAAATCGGCCTTCACTTCAGCCGTGTGCCGCACTGCTCCGGGCTCCGGCCGCGCTGGACGCGGCAGATCAGGTCGCAGGCGACCTGCCGCATTCCGTGTTCGCCAACCGCCCCGCCGCCGCCTTGGCTGCGGGACGATTGTCGAAAATTGAATCGATACTCAATGATCCGCGGGTTGGCCTTGGACAGGGGAAGCACCCTTCTGCTCGCCCACCGGATGCCCGCCAACACCTCGCCGGACTCATAGACCCGGTGCAGGACGTCGCCGCGCCTTGAAAGGTCCGTGTTCCGTTGATCAATGCTGGTCGCTCCCGTCACCGGCGATGTGTTGAATGCGTAGACCTGCGAAATTCGCCGCGACACGTAAGTAGCCTGCTGCGCAAGACCTCCTCCCAGCGAGTGGCCAACCGCGACAAGCTCAAAATTTGCGCCATACCGCAGTTCAATCTCCGCCTCCAAAGTTGCCACCAGAGACCGGGCTTGCTGGTATTGGTCCCAAGTGACGGGATTGAGCCGGGTGATCCATCGGCTGTTGGAATACCAGTCGCCGGGCGAGCGGAAATTGGTTCCGCGAAACACAATTGCAAAGCGGCGGCTGCCAGCGCGGCCGGTCCTTTCGAAGACCCGGTAGCTCAGTCCTGGAATCTTTATCCGGTGGTCGGGGGTTGGAGGAAAAATGCTTGCCGAGTCCAAACCGGAAACGCTTCGCCATGCGCCGGGCGTTACGAGCTCGCCGCCGCAGCTGATCGCGCCGGACGAATCCGCCTCATAGGCAAGCGAGGCAAGCACGGCAAATTCTGGTATGCCGGATATCTCAGCGTTCGCCCCGCGGGTGCCGCTTACAAGTATCGGCATGCTGACCGGATTGGGATTTCTGATGATGACGTCGACCGTAGGCTGGCGCGCAGCGCACGACCCAAGAAAAAATATCAGACAAATCAGATATATATCTTGCGTGCCTTTTTCCATTGCGCGCCGCCGGGAAAGTCGATTGCGGGGTTCTTGCGAGCATATTGAACCAAGATGAGAATGGGTTCAATTGCGAAAAACCTGACGCTCAATTGCCTTAGCGTTTGAGAAGTACAAACCAATAGCAAGCGCATCCGGAAAAACGAATGCTCAATGCTTTCCCGGCACTGCGGCAACCGCCGGCGAGCCCGGCGGAGCGGGCGTCCGACGGTGCGCTTACCGCTCAATCAGCTCGGTCACCACGCGGATCGTCACGCGCCGGTTGCGCCAGTTCTCTTCCTGCGTCGGCACGAGCAGAAAATCCTCTCCATAGCCGACGGTTTCAAGATTATAGCCGGGCACGCCGAAATAACGGCCGAGATCGCGCTTCAAGGACAGGGCTCTGGCCTGCGAGAGCGACTGATTATTGCGCCGGGAGCCGACGGCGTCGGTATGGCCCTCGATCAGGATCACTTCCTCAGGATTGCGGTCGAGCAGCGTATTGACGGCAATGGCGATATTTTCGACTTCCAGGCGCTCTGAGCGCGGAATCGTGGCGGAGCCGAACTCGAAATTGATGCCCTGAATGTCGATGGACGGCGCGATGCGTCGCATCTGCGGGCGGCGCTTGAGCTGCTGAATGCTCATCCTGTCTTCCGGCGCGACTTCCAATTGCGGCGCGGCCTCGAGCTTGCGCAATATCTGGCCGGCGGACGGCGCTTCCTCGGCAAATGAGGGAAGGCTTGGCAGCGCAATGGACGCGGCGATGAGGCTGGTGAGCAAATAGCGGCGGGTGAACATGAAAGTCTCCTGTTAAGCGCAATGACGAACCGAAGGCACTTTATCCCTGTCTGGATGAAACGGAAATGAACAACAATGCGTGGAAACACTTATTCCCAAGCCGGCACTTTTTCGTCGCGCTGCAGGACGGGCGCAAAGCCCATGCGCTGATACATGATAATGGCGCGCGGGCTGTCGAGCGTGTTGGTTTCGATGGCGATCTTTTCCGGCTCGTGCGCCCAGGCGGCGAAAACGGCTTCGGACAGGAAAAACCTGCCGAGGCCCCTGCCCTGATAGTCCGGCATCAGGCCGAAATAGGTGATTTCGACCATTTCAGGTCTGCCGCCAAGCGCCAGTTCAAAAAATCCCGCCGGACAGCCGTCAACGTACAGGACAAAAAGCTCGGTCTTTTCCGGTTCAATATCCGACCGCAGCGCCGCGTCATCGAGATCGCGGCGGACGAACCAATGGTGCGGCTTGCCGACCTCGCGGTAGAGAAAACGGTAAAAGGCGGCGCTCATGCCGGACGCGCGCATCAGCGCGATTCGCGGCCCCGATGGCGCAGGCTCGCGCCGCACCGGAACAGCGCGCATTTCAAGCTCCGTGACCTTCACCGGCAAGAGGCGCGGCGTTTTGGCCCTTGCCACGCTCAGCCCTCGCCCGCTTCGACAGGTGTCTCGCCCGGAAGGCCCCATTGCGCCCATGAGCCGTCATAGACCGCATGATCCTGCGCGCCGATTGACGCCAGCGCCAGATCAACCAAAGCCGCTGACACGCCTGACCCGCAGGAGGCGACGATGGGCGCGGCGACATCAATGCCCTTTTCCTCAAACATCGCCCTTAAATCATTCACATCTTTGAGTTTTCCACTCTCGGCAAAGCTCGCGAACGGCATGGATTTGGCACCCGGAATATGTCCCGAGCGCAGCCCGGGGCGCGGCTCGGGCGCAGCGCCGGAAAAGCGGTCGGCGGGACGCGAATCCACCAATTGCGCGGAGTTGAACGCGAGTATTTTCAATACCTCTTCCTTCGAGCGCACCGTAGCAGGATCGAAAGATGCCTTGAAGGTTTTAGGGTTGGGGCGCGGCGTCCCAGCGCTCACCGGATAGTTTGCCGCCTTCCACGCCGGAAATCCGCCGTCGAGGATGAACACATTGAGTGCGCCCATGATCCGGAAATTCCACCAGGCGCGGGCGGCGGAGAACAGGCCCATTCCATCATAGACGACGATCGTGTCAGTCTCCGAAATTCCCATTGCGCCGGCGGTTGCGGAAAATTCCGCCGGAGACGCCAGCATGTGCGGCAGCGGCGACGATTGGTCGGCGATCTTGTCGATGTCGAAAAAGACGGCGCCGGGAATATGGG
>JANMMM010000171.1:0-12037 GCA_031373225.1 Phyllobacteriaceae bacterium
GACGCTGCCAAGTCGGTCATTGCTCCCGTGACCCCCGCGCGCCAGACGGTGACGCCGGTCGATCTTGCGTCAACCGAAGACATGGCGCCAGCGCTTGCTGCGCCAAAACTTTTGAAGAAAAAGCTTGTCCCAACGCAGGCCCCGCTTGATACTGAGGCAACAGAAACTGTTGCGCCCAAGGTCCGCAAGTTGGAGACAGTCAAGCACAGGGCTGAGCCGCTCAGCGTGTCTGAGGAGGCCGATGCCGAGCCAAGGGCGAAGAAGCCAGTTGCCGTCGCTGCTGCCAAAACAGGTGTGGACAAGGGCGGCTGGACCCGCGATGGCGGCACTGAGATCACGGTGCGCGAAGGTGAGACGCTGTATAACTATTCCAAGCGCTTCGGTGTGCCAGTCGCTTCGCTCCTGAAAGCCAATGGGCTGACGGATGCGGGGCAGGTTAAAGTCGGTCAGAAATTCCTAGTCCCGGCATTCCGCTATTCTCACGACACTGAAGTTTCCGCACCGGATTCAAACTCGGACACTGCCGCAGCCAAATCTTCGACCGGCACACTCTATGATGTGGCGAAGGACAAGGTTCCGTTGCCGAAAAAGCAGCCATCGCGAGAAAATGTCGCCGTGCTGCCGACAGTGCCGCAGCTGCGCCAGAAAAATGCGGTGCCTGAGCAGTCGGCTGCCGCAGAGCCGAAAGTTTCTGAGCAGACCGACCGCTTGAAGCCCGCGGCTCCCAAAACTGAACTGGCATCCGCGCCGGTGGAGAAAGCGCCGAGGCAAATCGCAATTACCGCTAAGGCCCCGGAGGCTGTTGTGAAACCAGCAGCGGAAAAGGTTGCGATTGCCAAAATCGAAGCGCAAAAGAAGCCATCTGCCTCGTCCGACGGTTACGCAGTGGCGCAGGGTGACTCGCTTTACAAAATTGCCAAGAAGCACGGCGTTTCCGTCGCTGCTCTGAAAGAGGCGAACGGGCTTGCCGATGGCAAGTTGAAAATTGGCCAGCCGCTTAAAATTCCGGCGGCAGGCACAGTCGTCGCCGCAGCGCCGAAAGTGGACCCAATCCAGACCAGCGCCGCAGGTCAGGCCTCGAAGCCAATCAAGCCAGCAGTTGCGCAGGAGGCCAAGGCTGAACCCGCAGCGCCGAGGAACGATGTGGTGACTGCGGAAGCTGATCAGGACAAGAGCGCCGCGCCGAACGCAACGGGCATTTCCAAGCTGCGCTGGCCGGTGCGTGGCCGCACGGTGACTGGCTACGGCCAGCGCGACGCAGGTGTGGTAAATGACGGCATCGACATCTCCGCGCCCGCCGGCACGCCGATCAAGGCCGCCGAAAACGGCGTGGTGATCTACGCGGGCAGCGGCCTGAAAGAGTTCGGCAACACAGTTCTGGTGCGCCATGCCGACGGTCTGGTCACAGTTTACGGCCATGCCGATCAGCTGAAGGTTAAGCGCGGCCAGACGATCAAGCGCGGCGAAGAGCTGGCGACCACCGGCATGACCGGCAACGCCAAAGCGCCGATGCTGCACTTTGAAGTGCGCAAGAACTCCGCCCCGGTCAACCCGGCCTCCTATCTCGAATAGTTTCTGCAAGGGCCTCCAGCCAATGCAACTAACCCGCCTCCGCAAGGAGGCGGGTTTCTTTATTGCGAGAAGTCCGCCGTTTCGTTCCGCAAGACCGCCGCAGCGCGTCCAAGCCACCTTTCCGGATCTCTACGGTGATAGATGCGCTCAGACGGTTCGATATTGTCGAGAAACCTGCGGTAGATCACCGCCTGCCGAGCGGCGGCTATGGGCGCGAGCAGGATTGCGGCGCGCGCTGGGTCGGTTCCTGGCCAAACCGAGTGCATCCGGCTATTCCAATGCACTTGAACCGTTGCAAGTTCGTTGTCGCGCCCGCGCTCCAGGAAGGCGGGCTGGTCGAGCAGCGGATGGCCCAGCCCGCTGTCGCCCCAGTCAAGCAAAGTCAGCTCGCCTCCATGTCCCCGGAAATTGCCGGGATGGAAATCGCCATGCACAAGCGTGTCTGGAATGCCGCAGTCGGCAATGGCGGCAAAGCGCTGAGGAAGATGCTGTGAAAATCTATCCAAAATAGCGCGCACGTCGTTCGAAAGTTCGGCTGCCGTGCGGGAAATGACGTCTTCAATTGCGGTTTCCAGCGCAGGCGCGCGCCAATCGGGCGCACCTGTGCCCAGAAGCTCGCCTGTTCGCGATGCCCAGCCAGCTTGCAGGCCAACCAGAATGGAAACCATCTCCAGCCGCTGCTGAGGCGTTGGCTCATGCACGTCCTCGCCCGGGATTTCGGCGAGCAGCGACTTGCCGCCGTGGTTTGCCAGCAGCCGGGGTGTGTTTTCCCCTTCCATCGCGGCAATCATTTTTCCTTCATGCGCAAAGAAGGGCGGCACGGATTTCAGCCAAACGGTCTGCCCATCCGCCGGAATGCGCCAGACGCTGGACAAGTTCCATGTCCGAACCTGCTGCGGCCTGCCGGTCACGGCGATGCCAAGGCGGGAGAGTTCCGACAATGCCCAGTCAAGTTCGGCTTTGGGTCCGCCGGGGCGCGCATAGGACTGCCGCAGCGGATGATCGCCGACAACGCCGTGCCAAGGCAAAGCATCCACCGGTTCACTGACTTCCGCCAGATAGGTGACGCGCCCGCCTGCTGGTTCCGGCAGCTCCGTGTCCAACAGTCTGAGCAGGATTATCTCTATGCCAAAGTGTTTCCGCACAGCGTGCAGAACCGGCTCACCATCCTGCCACCAGGGCGTCGCCACGGGAACGGCAGGCAGAGCGCCCAGCACTTTGCCTTCCGCCGTCACTAGCACGATTTCAGCGAACCTTGTCGGCGGGTCTGCATTCATTCGCGATGCCGATCAGTTCGCGCCGCCGGTCCCCGGCATTTTCACGCCGTTCACGGTCACGACGCCTTCGCGGGTGGTCTCGATTTTCCACGTCACCGTGCCGTCCTCCGCCACCTTGCCAAAGCCTTTGGCGGCGAGGATGCCGTAAATGCCGTTTTCCAGCTCCAGTTCCTTCGGCGCGGCTTTGATGAGTTCGATCACTTGATCGAGGCCTTTGGCGCTGATTGTCGATTGGCCAAACGGCATTTTCTCCGGGCCGGCGACCATTGAGCCTTCATAGCCAACGGTCAGCGCCGGGCTGACATAGAGGCCCGGGGCAAGCGTGATTGTCACTTCACCCCTGGGAAGAAGCGCTGCGAGCGCCAGTTTCTCCATTTCCGGCGAAGGCTCATCGCCGGATTTTTCCAGATGATCCAAGAGCATCGCCACAGGCGCGGCGAGATCATAGTCGGAGACGGAAATGTCGATGGCCATGGATTTTGGCATCAGTCCGATGGCGAGTTTTGGCAGGATTTCCTGCGGTATGCCGTCCGGCAGCGTCAGCCCGCTGATAGCTGCGATAAGCTGCGCCCTGCCTTGCGCGACGATGCCGTTGACGGACAGGTCTGACACCATGCTCTCAAGCCCGGCGTTTCCGAACGGCGTGACGACGGAAAGCCCATACATCGTTGAGTTGAACGAGGCCGTGTCAAAGACAGGCAAGCTTTGCTTGAATATCTGCGCCGCTTCCTTTCGGCTCGCATCCGTTTCTGGCTTTCCCTCCATCTTTCTGACCAGCGCGATGAGCTTTGTCAGGGCGCCGGTGCGCATGCCTTTAAGGTCCAGAGTGCGGCTGGCGCTGTCGAGCGCGAAGGAAAACTTGATGCCGTCTGGCATTTTTTCGTCGGGCGGAAGATCAGCATCGCCGCTGATGCCATTGAATTTCATATGAAAACGTGCGTCCGCAACATCAGCGAGCGGCTGTGTCAGCCCGGAGTTCAGGTCAAGCGCAACTTCCTTCATTGCGAAGCTGAAATTGTTGAGCTTACTGTCCGTGCCGACTTCCTTGATTGAGAAGGACACGTCGGAAATATTTCCGGTCATTGCGGCGAATGTGCCGAGCGTCTGGTCAAATGCTCCACTGATGAAAAAGCCGCCAACGCGCGCGGCGCCTTCGGTTTGCTTGCCGTCTTTCGTTTCCTTGCCGCTGAACTCAAATGGCTGGGCCAGGGCGGCCTGCCATTTTCCGCCGCCCTGATCCTCGAGTTTCATCAGGAGCGGTGGAATGATGATCGGCGATTTAGGCTCAGTGCGCTTCTGCAGCGTGGTCAGATCGAGCTTGACGTCATAATGATCGCCATTGGCGGTGACGCTCAAAATGTCCGCAGCCTCGCCCATGAAGGGCTTGAACAGCGCCGTCAGCCTTTCAGCCTCTTGCTGCGTGGCGGTGGCGGCCATCGCGACGGGGCTGGCCGAGACCAAAAGAGCGGTGAGGAAGAAGGTTGCGCGCGGTTTCATGGCGTGATGTCCAGCTTGAGTGACGCGGGGATGGCGGATGCCGATGCTAGCGGGATTATGCTTGTTTGTTCAATGACTATTTGCTTCCAGCACTGCCGTGGCAAATGGCGGCATCAACGCTGTGCGCGACAATAGCATTTCTGGCCTGCTCGTGATTCCGATAGAGCGCTTAGCGGTCATTGTGTAAAGTGTGGGATCAATCGGCGCCTGCTTCGCTGAAATTTACTTTGGCGGTCGCGATTAAGAGGCTTAGATGCGGGAGACCCGCTGAGGCCGCCCTTTGAACGCGGCGACGGCTACATCCCAAGTCACCGCCAGCGCCGAAACCTCACCCGGCAAATTCATTGGATCATCCTGTATTTCCAGCGCCCTTATCCGCCGGGCCGCGCAGGCGGCAGGCAGAAACGCCGGACGGAGCGGTTTGGGAAGCGAAGGTTCCAGAGCGTGAAATTTCGTCAAATGGCTCTGCGCAAGCGCCGCCAGCGCCCCGCCGAGCCGCTTTCCGGCTGCCGTGTCGCCGCCACTGAGAAACATCTCGTGCGACAAGCCGGCCGCTGCAAGAATCGTATGCGGCACAAATCCCTGTCCCCGCCGCCGGATCAACGGCAGCTGGCGCAGCATCTTCACAAGACCCGTCGCCACGCCAGCATGCCCAGCCGCATCGCTCACATGCCGCGCCGCGGCCTTGTCAAGGATTATCGCCGCAAGCTGAATGATGGCCGACTGCGTCGCGCCGAGATAGGCTTCCAGCGCCGTCTGGTCCGGCATCACGTCGTGGTAAAAATCAAAAATCCGCGCCTCGCAATAGGCGTCGAATGCGGAGCGGGGAAGCTCATGCGCCGCAATTGTCTTAAGCAAAGCTAAGGCCACAGGATGCCCTTTCGCCTCGCCGTCCCGCTCGCTGTTGGCCACATCGCGCCACCATTGCAGGCGGATTTCGCCGGGGAGCGGGTCGTGAGCGAGATCGCGGATGCGGTCAGTTTCGGCATCGAAAGCATAAAGCGCGAACAATGCCTCGCGCTTGCTTTCAGGCGCAAACAGCGTCGCGATATAGCGCTCGCGGCTTACGGCTTTGACCAGCGGGCCGAGGCTGCTCATTTGACCGCGATCAACGCCGCCGCCACCCGGCGCTCTTCGGCGAGCAGCACATTGTAGGTGCGCACAGCCGCGCCCGTGCTCATCGGGTCCGAGGCAATCCGCAGCGCCTGCAGCGCTTCCTTGATCGGCTTGGGAATGGGCCGCAGGTCATTTCCCATTCCGAACAAGAGCACTTCAATATCGCCCGCTTCGGCCAGAATGCGCTCAATGTCTTCAAGACAGAGCGCCGCCTGATCCTTGGGCATCCAGCCATGAATGCCGGAGGGAAGGCACAGGACCGACCCGATGTGGGACATGTCGGCAAATCGGAAACCGCCATTGCCGTAGGCGTCAACCGGCGCGCGTCCAGGAAAATGCGCCGCGCGGATTTCGATGCCCTTCATCGCGACTTGGAAAGCGCAGCCGAGCCGACGCTGGTCTCCGACTCGTTGCCGCCAGGGCGCAGCTTGAACAGGATCAGCAGGGGGCCGGCGACGAAGATCGACGAGTAAGTGCCGACGAGAATGCCGAATATCATCGCAATAGTGAATGACCGGATGACTTCGCCGCCGAACAGGCACAGCGCGCCGAGCGCCAGAAGCGTGGTGACACCTGTGAGCACTGTGCGCGACAGCGTCTGGTTCATCGACAGGTCAAGCAGTTCTGAGATCGGCATTTTCTTGAAACGCCGCAGGTTCTCCCGCACCCGGTCATACACGACGACTGTGTCATTCAGAGAATAGCCCATAATGGTCAAAATCGCCGCAATGGAGGTCAAGTTAAACTCCATGCCTGTCACCACGAACAGTCCAATCGTCAAAACGATGTCATGCCCTGTCGCGATAATGGCGCCAAGTCCGAACTGCCATTCAAACCGGAACCAGACATAGGCGAGAATTGCCAGCAGCGCGGCACCGACGCCTAAAAAGCCGTTGCGCACCAGCTCGCTCGACACGGTTGCGCCGACGACTTCCACCCGGCGGAATTCATAATCTGCGGCCAGCTCATCGCGCACCTGTGCGACCACCGCCTGCTCGGCGTTTTCTCCCAGATCCTGCGATTCGACCCGGATCATCACATCGCGCGGCGTGCCGAATGTCTGCACCTGCACGTCGCCGATATTGAGGTCCGACAGCCTCGAACGAATGCTGCCAACATCCGCAGCCTCGCCCTTGGCCTGCACCTCAATGAGCGAGCCGCCCTTGAAGTCAATGCCATAGTTCATTTTGATCGCGGCAAACAGACCAAGCGCAACCAGCGAGGTGATGATGGAGAAGGCGAACGCGTAGTTGCGGAACCTCATGAATGGAATGCTGGTCACATCCGGCACGAATCGCACAAAGCCCTTCGGGATTTCCTTTGGCTTGCTCCGCTTGATCCAGATCGCCACCATCCAGCGGGTCAGCGTGAAGGCGGTGAAGACCGTGGTGATGATGCCGATGGCGAGCGTCACGGCAAAGCCTTTGACCGGGCCTGAACCGAGGAAAAACAGCACCGCCGCCGCGATGAACGTCGTCAGATTGGAGTCGACAATTGTCGCAAGCGCCCGCGAAAAGCCCTGATCCATCGACTGGATGAAGCTCTTGCCCTGCAGCCGCTCTTCGCGCACGCGCTCATAGATGAGCACATTGGAGTCCACCGCCATGCCGACGGTCAGCACAATGCCGGCGATGCCCGGCAGCGTCAGCGTCGCGCCGAGCAGCGAGAGAACGGCAATGACCATGGCGACGTTTGCCGCCAGCGCAATATTGGCGATGACGCCGAGGAAGCCGTAGGCGACCAGCATGAAGATAACGACGAGAATGCCGGCGATGACGCTCGCAATCGCGCCAGCGCGGATCGAATCAGCGCCGAGGCCGGGGCCGACGGTACGCTCTTCGATGACGGTGAGCGTCGCTGGCAACGCGCCCGCGCGCAGCAGCACGGCAAGGTCGTTTGCGCCCTCAACAGAGAAATTGCCGGAAATCTGGCCTGTTCCCTGCAGGATCGGCTCGCGGATCACAGGGGCGGAAATCACTTCCTTGTCGAGGACAATGGCGAATGGTTTGCCGACACTCTGCTGCGTCGTCTGGCCGAAGCGCTGCGCGCCCTTGGTGTCAAAGCGGAACGAGACCAGCGGCTCACTGGTCTGCTGGTCAAACGCCGCCTGCGCATCGACGAGGTTCTCGCCGGAAACGATGACGCGGGTCTCGATCAGGTATGGCCTCGGCGGGTCATCCTGCGAATACAAAACTTCCGAACCCGACGGCGGCCTGCCGTTCAAAGCATCCTCGGCGGACATGCTTTCATCCACCATCTGAAAGGTCAGTTTCGCCGTCTGGCCGAGAATATCTTTGAGGCGCTGCGGGTCTTCAAGACCCGGCACCTGCACCAGTATCCGGTCGTCGCCCTGCCGCTGAATGAGCGGCTCGGTCGTGCCAAGCTCATTAACGCGCCGTCCGACCACTTCGATTGACTGGGCTGCGGCGGACGAAACACGGTAATTAATGCCCGCGTCCGTCAGCGTGAGATCAAGCTGTCCCGCACCGTCATCAGTGATTTCAACTTCAACCACGTTGCCGCTGCCAAACAGCGTTGCGTTGGCGGGGGCAAGGAGCGAAGCCAGGGCAGTCTTGGCATCGGCAGCCTTGGCCGCATCGTTGATTTTGACACGCACATTCTGTGCGCCGGCGCTGAGGCCGGAATATTCGATCTTGGCGTCCCGCAACAGACGACGCACATCATCGCGCACAGTGTTGACGCGGTCCTTAATGAGATCGGCGCGCTCAACCTGCAGCAAGATGTGCGAGCCACCCTGCAGATCAAGACCAAGTGGCATCGTGCGCTTCGGCAGCCATGCCGGCATAGCGTCAAGCTGCGCCTTGGAAAAGAAGTTCGGAACGGAGAAAATCACAGCCAAGGCGACCGTGATCCAGATCATCACTGTTTTCCAGCGGGCGAAGTGCAGCATGTCGTCTTGTCTTTCACTTGCAGCGCAAGGCTGCGCCGCTCAATTTCTCAGCTGTTCTTGTTGTCGGCGACCGGCGCGCCCTTGACCCGCACATCGGCGAGCAGCGACCGCACCACACGCACTTTCACGCCATTGGCGATCTCGACCTCGGCTTCCTTGTCGTCAAATATCTTGGTGACTTTCCCAACGACGCCGCCGCCGATGACCACAGTGTCGCCGCGCTGCACATTGGAGAGCATCTGCTCGCGCTGCTTCATCTGCGTGCGCTGCGGGCGGATAATGAGGAAATACATGATGATGAAGATCAGGATGAACGGAAAAACGCTCATCAGCATATCGACGCCGCCGCCTGCTCCCACTGCCTGCGCATAAGCTGGTGTCACTAGCATTCCGTTCTCCATAATTTTGATGCGGCCTGTTTGCCCTTTGGCTGCTGGCCGGAATATAATGTCCGGCGCAGCCAATACAACGCTGCGCCTTGACTTACCATACCCTTTGCCCCGGCTTTTCGCGGGCTTACACGCCGGAAGAAAGACGCGGAATGAGCGAAGATGCCGTCAGAACGCTGAATGACAAGATTGAACGGCTGATCGAGGCCGTTTTCCGGCTTTCGGCGCCCCCGTCCGCCCCGCCGGATTTTGATTCTGCCGGATGCTTCGTCTGGGAGCCGGAGAGCGCGAGGCTTGCGCCCGTGCTCAATGTGAACCGGGTGGCGCTCAAGCTGATCCGGGGCGTCGATCATGTGCGCGACATTCTCGTCGAAAACACGCGCCGCTTCGCCAAGGGCCTTCCCGCCAACAACACCTTGCTCTGGGGCGCGCGCGGCATGGGAAAATCTTCCTTGGTCAAGGCCGTTCATGCCGACATTGCCGACGCTTTGGAAAATGGCGCGCAGGCGCTGAAGCTCATCGAAATCCACCGCGAGGACATCAACACGCTGCCCAGGCTCATGGGCCTTCTTCGCGGCGCGCCTTACCGCTTCATCCTGTTCTGCGACGACCTGTCCTTTGACGCGGGCGACACAAGCTACAAGTCGCTGAAAGCGGCGCTTGAGGGCGGCGTCGAAGGCCGCCCCGACAATGTCATCTTCTACGCCACCTCCAACCGCCGCCACCTCCTGCCGCGCGACATGATCGAAAACGAGCGCTCCACGTCGATCAATCCCTATGAGACGGTGGAGGAGAAGGTCTCGCTGTCCGACCGCTTCGGCTTGTGGCTCGGCTTCCACAAATGCAGCCAGGACGAATATCTCGACATGGTGCAGAGCTACGCAGCGCATCACGGCCTCAAAACCGCGCCGGAAACACTGGAGGCCGAAGCGCTGGAATGGGCGACAACGCGCGGCAGCCGCTCGGGGCGCGTGGCGTTTCAGTTCATTCAGGATCTGGCGGGGCGGATGGGGAAATCGCTTACATGAGCGTCCCGATTGCTGTCGCGCCTGCAGGCGGGAAGGTCAAGTGTTTCGTTATTCACCTTTCCTCGGCCGTTGAACGGGCCCCGCTCGTCGCCCTTCTCCTGTCCCAGACGGCGTTTGAGGCGGAAATTGTGGACGCAGTGGACAAAGCCGCGCTGACTGAGGCCGAGGTCCGGCGCGTGTATAAGCGCGGCGGACTTTCACCCCGTTATCCATTCGATCTGGGCATGGGTGAAATCGCCTGTTTTTTGTCGCATCGAAAGGTTTGGGAGATAATTTCCGGCGGAATCGCCGACTTTGCGCTTGTCATTGAAGACGATGTGCGCCTCGACCCGTCTGAATTTTCCGCTCAGCTTGAATGGGCGCTGACTGTGGCCTCGCCCGATGACCTTGTCAGATTTCCGCGTTTGACAAGGACCGACAGCGGCAGCGAAATTGCCCGAAGCGGCGGCCTGTCACTGATTTTGCCGTCGCCGCCCGGACTGCAAACCTGCGCTGCCCTTGTCGGAAAGCGCGCGGCGGCGCGCCTTTTGGATGCAACCATCGAGTTCGACAGGCCGGTTGACACCTTCCTTCAAATGACTTGGGCGCATGGAGTCAGGGTCTGCGCCCTGCATCCCCCCTGCATCACGGAGGTCGGACGCGGCAGCGGAAAGTCGCTGGCGCAGACCAAGAAGAAGGGGCTGGCGGACAAAATATTCCGTGAGTTTGCCCGCTGGCGCTACCGGCGCGCCATCCGGCGCGTGGCGCGGCGCAACAGCCTTGCAAGCAGATAGTGCGTGACGCCTCACACACCAAAACGCCGGCAGAGATCCAAAAGCACTGATCCCGGTGGCGGTGTCGTGGCTTTCAGCGTTCCGAGCGCCTCGTTCCACAGATGGATTGCATACGCTTTCTGCATGTCGGTTTCCGGCAGAACGAAGCCCGGTTCAAAAATGCGCAATGCATCGCGCAGCGGCAAGGGATAGAAGGCTTCCCGGACCTGTGCCTGACCGGCCAGCCCGTGCCTTCTCGCCAAGTGGGTCAATGCGCGCGGCCCAAAAGCGCCCCACGGCAGATCGGCCGGCCCAAATCCTTGGCGCAGGAGCCTTTTTGCGTGAAACGGCAGCGCGCGTTTGAGGCTCAGCCATGGCGGAACATAGCTGGCGCGGAAACTGTTCAAGAGATCGGCGAGCAGCGGGCTGTCTTTCGCCAGATAGAGCAGTGCGCCATTGATGTTGCGCTTGCTTTCCCATCCGTAAATATGGCTCCCCGCAAGATCGACGGGGCGAAGACAGACCATGTCAGTGTCGGACCAAAGACCAGCGCCGGCGGCCATAAGCCGATAGCGGAACAGGTCAGAGGCAAGCGCAAACGAGCCTGTCTTCCGGTGCCGCAGCGCCTCAGCCTCGGCAAAGGGCATCAGCAGCGCGGCATCGCATGTTTCAACCTGGCGCGGCGCGTTGGCGATGCCGCCATAGGTGTGCAGCTTCACCTTGTGGCCAGCTGACAGGAACGAGGCAATCGAAAGCAGTTCAATGCGGCCAAGCGACGGGCCGACCCAAAGCATGTTGACTGGCGTCAAACTCATGGATTTTGTCCGGCCGCCATCAACTTGAACTGAGACCGCCACGCATTGATCTCGTTCATGGGCAGTCTGATCTTCAGCGGTTCGGCCAGCAGGAGCCGCGCCTCAAGCGAGGCCATTTCAGCGCGGTCAAGCACGGGCAGCCCAAAATCCTTGCCCATTTCCCTGGCGCGGTTGTCAACGCTGACAATCAGCGCGCGGCAGCCCTTTTGGAGGGCGCGGATGCCCGCATGCAGCCTTGTGCCGGCAAAATCTGTCCCGCCTTCCTCCAACGCCCGGTCAAACGCGGCCAGCGACGGCGGCAAAATGCTGATTCCCTCAACTCCAAGACTATTGAAATAAGCCAAGTCGTCGCGGCCCTGCATCCACAGAAGGGTCTGTGGATAAAGCCGCTTCAATGTCTCCAGCATGCGCGCGTCCTCTTGCGGCGCGCGGCGGTAATCTGTCAGCGTGGTGATGACGCGTTTGCCCAAGGAAGTGGGTAGGCTTGCGGCGATCTCTGGTGTCAGACGCCAGAGTGTCGGGCAGCCCGTGTTCAAAACCTGTGAAACGCCTGCCGCAGCGAGCTGATCCTTCGAATAGGAATCGCGCACCGAGTGCACAATATCCCTGGACAGGATCGCGTCATACGCCTTGCGCGCAAAAAAACCGGGCGGTGAGAGATAGGTAGTCCACCCGGTGCC
>JANMMM010000292.1:0-29887 GCA_031373225.1 Phyllobacteriaceae bacterium
GCGGGGATGGACGACCTGCTGCTCGCGGCAGTGGAGACAAAAGCGCTCGGCGAAAAACTCGTCTATGAAATCTCGCGCGGCGATGCGCTTTTTCCGCATCTGTATGACGTGCTTGATCTTGCCGCCGTCAAATGGGTCAAGCCGATGCCGCTTGACGCCGACGGCCGCCACCAGCTGCCGGATCTGTCGCAGTGACGGGATTCTTCTCCTCGCTGCTTCGGCCCGCGCTGTTTTCGCTGGATGCCGAGAGCGCCCATGCGCTGTCGATCAAGGCCCTTGGAAGCGGATTGGTCCGTCCGCATTTGCCAGAACCTGATCCGCGCCTCGCCGTTGAGCTGGCTGGACTTTCTTTCCCCACGCCTGTGGGCATTGCGGCGGGATACGACAAGAACGCCGAGGTTCCCGACGCCCTGCTGCGGCTCGGGTTCGGCTTTGCCGAGGTTGGCACCGTAACGCCGCTGCCACAGAAGGGAAACCCGAAGCCGCGCATTTTCAGGCTGATCGAGGACCGGGCGGTGATCAACCGGTTCGGGTTTAACTCGCAGGGCCATGAAGCGGCGCTTCAGCGGCTGAAGGCGCGCTCTGGCAGGCCGGGCATTGTCGGAGTCAATATCGGCGCCAACAAGGATTCGCAGAACCGCATTGAGGACTATGTGCTCGGCATCCGGAAATTCTTCTCCGTCGCGTCATATTTCTGCGTCAACATTTCGTCGCCCAACACACAGGGCCTGCGCGATCTGCAGGCGCGGCGGAGCCTTGCGGAGCTGCTGATCGCCATCAAGCTGGAGCGGGCGAACGGCAAGGCGCGGCACAAGCGCGACGTGCCGGTGTTTTTGAAGATCGCGCCGGACTTGAGCGAAGAAGGCCTTGACGACATTGCGCAGGAAGTCGCGGCAAACGGCATCGACGGAGTGATTGTCTCCAACACGACGCTGTCGCGCACCGGCATTTCATCTTCGGCCAGGACCGAGACCGGCGGCCTGTCGGGCGCGCCGTTGTTCCAGCGCTCAACCATTGCGCTTGCCAAGATGCGCAAACGTGTCGGGCCGCTGATGCCGCTGATCGGCGCCGGCGGCGTTGACAGCACTGAGACCGCGCTTGCCAAAATTGAGGCGGGGGCCGACCTAGTTCAACTCTATACCGCGATGATTTATCTAGGGCCCGGGCTTGCGGCGGATATTACGCGCGGACTGTCAAAAGCCGTCGCCGCGTCCGGCGCAAAGTGCATTGCGGAGTTCCGGGACAGGCGGCTGGATGAATGGGCGGGAAAGCGGCTTGCTGATTGAAGCCAGCTTTAAAGCCGTCCGCGTCTGCGCAGGCTCCCTCATTATCACGCCCCGTTTCCGGTCTGATCAATGAACTCCATTTTTAGTTTGTCCATGCGCGCTGGACCCGGCTTGGCTTCGCCAACCGGGGCGGCATGGACGTGGGATACAGGGCGCGTGGTCCTGCCGTCTGGGTTCTGACCTATATGGAGTGTGGCTCGCCACACGCCCTGCAACGGCTCTTTGCCTCTTGCCTGGCGTAAGAAACCAGGGGGGACACGGCTTAGGGACTCAGCCCGCTGAAGAAACCGCTTCCTCCAGCTGCCATACACCGCCCGCCCTCCCGAATTCCGGTGATCATCCGGTCCCATGAGGGCGGTGCGGGAAGTATGAGGGAAGATGTGTGATGACGGATGGAAAAAATGCAATTCTCTGAAGAAAAATGATATGCTATTGATATTGTTAGCGTTTATATCTTCCATTTTGAGAATCTATCCAACAAATCCGCCGCTTTTCCGGCGCGGCGGGCTTAGCGCCGGTAAGACAATATCCGGATCAGGATGAACGCGGGAATGACGACGCAGGCGCCGAGCAGCAGGTAGTCGGCGAATTTGCCGAGCGCGGAGAAGCCCATGTTCCACAGGCGCATGACAAATTCGCGGATGCCCGAGAAAATGTCCCAGGGCGAAAGGCCGAAGGCGCTCATGGCGACGCCAACGATCAGCGAGACGACAATCAGTTTGACGAGAAGGCGGCCGGGCGTGTCGCCCAGAAACCCCGATACATTGACGGCCATGCGGTGCTTTCCTGAGATTTGGAGCGGGTAGCGGGAATCGAACCCGCGCGATCAGCTTGGGAAGCTGACAAGCTACCATTACATCATACCCGCGACGGGAGGATAAATCGGCTGGCGGGAGCGGGAAGTCAAGGCTCTATGGCGCGCGAGGGCAAACGCAGCAGGTTTCGTCTATATGCCGATTGTCGCAAATGCTGCCGCGGCATGATACTTCTTGCGCGAGAATTGACCGTAAATCAAATATGTGATTTATGATTTACGGTATGAACATAAGCCGTCCAGACCTTGAAGCCGCGCTGCGAAGAGGACTTTCGCAGAGTCCGGCTGTGGCGCTGCTTGGACCAAGGCAGGTGGGCAAGACAACACTTGCTAAGGCGCTGGCACGCGAGACGAGAGGCAGCGTCTACCTTGATCTTGAGCGTGCGTCGGATTTGCGAAAGCTCGAAGATCCGCGCGCCTTTCTGCAAGCGCAAACCGGCCGGCTGACGATCATTGACGAAGTTCACCGCGCGCCCGGCCTCTTTGCAGAGTTAAGGGGCATAATAGATGACCGCAGATCGGCGGGGGAGAGCACGGGGCATTTCCTGTTGCTCGGCTCAGCCTCGCTTGATTTGGTGCAGCGCGCATCGGAAACGCTTGCGGGCCGCATTACCTTTATCGAAATGCCGCCAATACGGCTTGAAGAAGCGAACGCAGCTGGAATTGCGGCGGACAGGCACTGGCTTCGCGGCGGATTTCCAGACAGCCTCACAGCGGCCAGCGACGAGGCGAGCTACGTGTGGCGGCAGAATTTCGTGCGCAGCTATCTTGAACGAGATGTGCCGATGTTTGCGCCACGAATGCCGTCCGCTGCCGTCGGACGCCTTTGGGCCATGCTCGCCAACGCGCAGGGAACTATCTTGAACGCAGCGCGGTTTGCCCAGGGCCTTGGTGTTTCTGCGCCCACAGTTAACCGCTACATCGACCTTTTGACCGACCTGATGCTTGTGAGGAGGCTTACGCCATGGAGCGGCAATCTAGGTAAGCGGCTGGTTCGCAGCCCCAAGATTTACGTGCGCGACAGCGGGCTGACCCATGCGCTTCTGGAGATCGGACCGTTCAACCAATTGCTGGGACATCCAGTCGTTGGACCGAGTTGGGAGGGGTTTGCCATTGAAACGCTTACAACCGCCTCAGGCGCTGCATCACAGCCTCTATTTTATCGAACCGCAGACGGCTCAGAGCTGGACTTGGTTTTCGAAAAGGGCGGCAGACCATTCATCGCCGTTGAGATCAAACGGTCGAGCGCGCCAAAGATTGGCCCGGGTTTTTTGATCGCCTGCGACGACCTTGAAATTGAGCACCGGCTGGTGGTCTCAGGCGGCGAGGAAAGCTATTCGGCAAAAGGCGGGGCTCAGGTGACCACACTTTCGGGGGCGGTTCGAAAAGTCAGAGAACTGATGGCTTCACCATTTGCACCCCCGGCGGCATAATGACTATTGTCCTTTTCCGCGACATAAACGCCGCACCGCCCCTCATCTGAAATGCTTCGACAGTTTCAGCCCCTGCGCCTGATAGTTTGACCCCAAATCCAACCCGTAAAGCGCCTTGGGCTTGGCCAGCATATGCTCATAGACCAGCCGCCCGACAATCTGGCCGTGCTCGAGGATGAACGGCACTTCGTGGCTGCGCACTTCCAGCACCGCGCGGCTGCCGAGGCCCCCTGCGCCGGCATTGCCGAAGCCGGGGTCGAAGAAGCCGGCGTAATGGACGCGGAACTCGCCGACCAGCGGATCGAACGGCGTCATTTCGGCGGCGTAGAGCGGCGGGACGTGCACGGCTTCGCGCGAGACGAGGATGTAGAATTCGTCCGGGTCGAGCACCAGCTCTTTGGCGCCCCGGTCATAGATCGGCTCCCAGAAATCCAAGACATCATGCGCGGCGCGCCTGTCGACGTCCACAACGCCGGTATGATGCTTGCCGCGGTAGCCGATCAGGCGGTTGGAACCGCCGGTCAGGTCGATCGACAGAGCGACGCCGCCGCCGGAAATGTTGGGCTTCTCGTCATTGACCAAAACGTCGGAGGCATGGAGGGCGGCGAGCGCCGCCTCGTCAATCTGCGCCCTGCCCTTTCTGAAGCGGATCTGGGAAAGCCGCGAGCCTTGGCGCACGACGATGGGGAAAGTGCGCGGCGAGATTTCGATGTAGAGCGGGCCGGTGTAGCCGGCGGCGATCTTGTCGAACTCCTGGGCGCGGTCCGCGATGATGCGGGTGAAAATGTCGAGGCGGCCGGTGGAGCTTTTCGGGTTGGCGGAAGCCGCCAGCTCGGCGGGGAGCGCCAGGCTCTCCAAAAGCGGCACGACATAGACGCAGCCGGTTTCGAGCACCGCTCCCTCGGAAAGGTCGAACTCGTGCAGCTTCAGCTGGTCGAGCTTGTCCATGACGGTTTTGTCGGGCCCCGGCATGAACGAGGCGCGGACGCGGTAGGCTTTGGAACCGAGGCGCAGGTCAAGGCTGGCAGGCTGCACCTGATCGGCGTCGAGCGGCAACTGCGCCATCAGCCCGCCCGAAGCGAACAGGGCGTGGATATGGTGGTCGGCGAGAATGCCCGAACTGCGGCCAGTCATTTTTCACTCCTCATGTACATTTTTCTCTCGGCTTTCGGTAGGGTGTCAATTTGAAATTTACACACTTCTTGGAGGAACAAAAATTTGACTCCACGCTGTGGAACTTCGTGTTAAGGTGTTGAGGGGCAAGGTTGTGGCATGGATCGGCAAAAACTAAACTTGTATCATCTGACTTCCACGAGGGAGAGAGAACTCCTTAACCTCGTGCGCGACACCGAATTTGACCGCATCCTCAGCGGAGAAGTGGACCTCGCTGGAGCGACGGGCGGACAGCAGAGTGTCGGGAATTCTACACCTATCGCGCAAGACGCCTTCCGTTCTATCCTCTTCCGCCAAGGCAGACTCCATCAAAATCTTTAGCCGCTCCCATGACATCCCTTCGGCACTGCCCGGAACTGAAGTTGGATGGACCATGAATAGTACATGCTTTGAACAAAGGCGCACCTCGGCACCTGCGAAGATGGCCACCGCCACAGACGCGATGTTGCCCGTTGCATGAAGGGTTACCGGAATGGGCATGGCGCGAATGTGATTGTAGAGATAAATTCCATCGGCCGTATATCCACCGAGTGAGCTAAAAGTCAGATATATGCTGCTCGCGCCATTGTTTACCGCGTGGTTCAGCGCGGCACATATTCTTGTGGCAGAGCCGGATTCAATTGCACCTGTAAAGCCAAAAAAGGCTGTATTTTCATCAATCATTGCCTACTGCTTTCGTGGATGGTCCGCGACGCCCGGGTGTAGGCGTTACAGTGTCCATCATTTCGCAAAGATCGTTCATTGACCAAAGCATCTTGGAAACTCCCGCTGCCACTTAATTCAGCTTATTTGCTTCCTCCTCCGTGAGCGGGCGTGACGAATAGACCCCTTTTTTACCGGGGACGCTGAAAATCATTTCCTTTTGAACCATGCGCCAAAGTCTGGCATTCAGAGTTGCCCGTTTAAGTATCTCACCTGTCAGTTTGTAGATTGAGATCAGCACCCGATCTAATGTTGCAACGCCTCCAACATCCTCAATCAAAGAAGCGATGCTGAAATCAAGCTTGTCAGAGTCTGAGATGCTAAGCTCTGCCATCAGTTCCGGTGGGAGGTCCTGCAATTCGCTCCAATCCAAGGTCAACTTTGGGGTTGACCCTGAAACTGGAGCGCCAACATCACCCGAAGGGGTCTTAAGGGCATCAAGTGTCTCCCGGAACCGCTCAGCAGTCTCCGCATGAAGAGCATGACGCCGGGGGTCACTCTCAAACCGTTTAGCCTGTCGGAGATGAAACTCCATTTGGCTATGGACAAACTCCAATGTTTCTTCTATGGTCATCACGTCAAGTTCCTCGCAAAAGGGCATGGCGGAGAGTGTGGGATTCGAACCCACGGTAGGTGTTATTACCACCTACGCAGAGTTAGGAGCTCTGTGTCATAGGCCACTCGACCAACTCTCCACACAACCCATCACCATAGATGGGCTACACACAGTCTAGTTTCAGAAAGGTGGGCCAAAAGCCCGCCTTTCGCCTTTATGGGCCAAGGCATCGAAAGAGTCAACGTTGCGTGAGGAAATGGTGAGCATTGCGAATGCAAAAGTGATTTGAAAAATTTTTACAACAAAATCAATAACTTAACTTTATTGGCGTATGTTTTCGGTAGAGATAAACAAAAGAAGGGCTAATTTTTTCATTTTGATCACCGCTTTATCACTTCCTATTTGACGTTTTCCAACCGCCGCTTAGGCGACATACTTCTCTACCCGCTTCCTGCAGCCCTTCGCGCCAAGTGATTTGGCGACAGTGTCTTTGAGCTTCCAGCCGAATTGACGCAAGGCTTGGAACGCGGTAATGCACGGCAAATATGGACTAAGTGGTGATTTGGCCGGCCGGCTTGCAGCCACTTTAAACAACTCGCTAAAGGGCCGCCCGAAGGACGCAGCTGGGCTGCGCTGATGGAACCGGCTCAATGCAATTCGCACAGCCGGTTTTTTGTTGGGAAAAAGACGATGACAGATGTGAAAAAATGGCGGGCCGCAACGCAATTGGTGCATTCGGGCACGCAGCGCTCGCAGTTTGGCGAGACATCCGAGGCGCTGTATCTGACGCAGGGCTATGTCTATGACAGCGCCGAGGCCGCCGAGGCGCGGTTCAAGGGCGACGAGCCGGGCTTCATTTATTCGCGCTATGCCAATCCCACCACTGACATGTTCGAAAAGCGCATGTGCGCGCTGGAAGGCGCGGAGGACGCGCGGGCGACAACGTCCGGCATGGCGGCGGTGGCCGCGTCGATCCTGTGCCAGGTGCGCGCCGGGGATCATGTCGTGGCGGCGCGGGCATTGTTCGGCTCGTGCCGGTGGGTGATTGAGACGCTGCTGCCTAAATATGGCGTTTCCTTCACGCTGGTGGACGGCACGAAGATCGAGGAATGGCAGAAGGCTGTGAAGCCCAACACAAAAGTGTTCTTCCTTGAAAGCCCGACCAACCCGACGCTGGAGGTGATCGACATTGCGGCGGTCGCGAAGATTTCGAAAGCGGCGGGGGCAAAACTGATTGTCGATAATGTGTTTTCCACTCCCTTATTCCAGAAGCCGCTTACGCTTGGCGCGGACATTGTGGTGTATTCGGCGACCAAGCATATTGACGGACAGGGGCGCTGCCTTGGCGGCATTGTGCTGTCGGACAAGAAGTGGATTGATGAGAACCTGCACGAATATTACCGGCATTCGGGGCCGGGCATTTCACCGTTCAATGCTTGGGTTCTGCTGAAGGGGTTGGAGACGCTTCCGCTGCGCGTGCGCCAGCAGACGGAGAGTTCGGCGAAGATCGCGGACTTTCTGGCGGAGCATGGCGCGGTGGCGCGGGTGATCTATCCGGGACGCGCCGACCATCCGCAGGCGGAGATTGTCAAGAAGCAGATGAGCGGCGGCTCGTCGCTGATCTGTTTTGATCTGAAGGGCGGCAAGAAAGCGGCTTTTGCGTTTGAGAATGCGCTGCGCACCATCCTGATCTCCAACAATCTCGGTGATTCCAAAACCCTCATTACCCATCCGGCGACGACCACGCACAAGAACCTTGCCGAGGAAGCCCGCGCCGAGCTCGGCATCGGCGGCAGCACGGTGCGCCTGTCGGTCGGGCTGGAGGATGTGGAGGATCTGCTGGACGATGTGGCAGCGGGGCTGGAGGCAGCGAAGCGGGCGGGTTAGGCTTCGCCGCTGTCATCGGGGAACAGGATGCGCTCGTGGTCCGTCGCGCCATGCAGGACATGGATCACATCGACATGGCGGGCCGAGACGTCGTAGAAAATCAGGTAGCTTCCATGCACTCTTCGCCGAAGCTCGGAAAAGCGGCGCACTTTGGCGAGCCGCTCAGGAAACCTGTTCAAAGACTGACAGCTTTTGAGCAGGTCATTCACCAGCTTGCGTGCATGTGCCGGGCTATCCGAAGCAACTCTTTCGCCAATCTGCTCAAGGTCGCGAAACGCCTGGATCGAAATGCGGACCTCGTGCGTCACTGCTCTGGTGCCGAAGCGGCGAATTTTGCATCCAGCCGATCAAACGCATCGTCAATGGAAATGACCCGCCCTGCGGCAACATCGGCGCGCCCGGCGGCAATCGCCGCATCCAGCGCCGCCAGCCGCTGCTCGCGCTCCTGCACCAGCCTGATCCCCTCGCGCAGAACTTCACTTTTGGAATTGTAACGGCCCTCCGAAACCAGGCCCGAAACATAATTTTCAAGGACAGGTCCAAGCTCAGCGCTGATTGCCATCACAGATTCTCCTTTTCAAAAGTGATACTTAATAACTATTATGTGAAATTGCAAACCTATCCAAAATCCCGCCGCGCTTGAATCATCCGCGCCGCCGCCGTGTAAACACAAACCGCCGCAAAGCCCCATGCCAGCGCCGGGAACCATTCAGGCGCGAGGCAGGAGGCTAACAAAACGGCAATTGTCTCTGTCGCCTCGGCCAGACCCGTGGTGAAAAACAGGGATTTTTCGCCGCGCGCCTGCGTCTGCAGCCCGCGTTTTTCGGCCATGATGGCGTAGGCGAGGAAGCTGGCGCCGTTGATGTAGAAAGAGAACAGCAGCGCGGCGGCGGGGAGCGCGTTCTGGGCGGGGTCGGCGAAGGCGAAGCCGAGCGGGACAGCGCCGTAGAAGACAAAGTCCAGCACAATGTCGAGATAACCGCCGAGATCGGTCTTGCCGCGGATTTTGGCGACGCCGCCGTCGAGGCCGTCGCACAGGCGGCTGACGGCAATCAGCAGGGCGGCGGTCCAGAAATAATGGAAGGCGATGGAAAGGCCCGCCGCCAGACCCACTGCGCAGCCCGTCAGAGTGACGGCATTGGCGGTGACGCCCGCTGCTGAAAGCGCGCGGCTCACCGCGTCGAGAAGCGGGTCGATGCGCGTGCGGATTATGCCATCAAACATGGGTTGGAGCGCTCATTGAGTTGCCTTCACTGTGGCTGATCTTCCCCCACTAACTTCGCTTGGCCAGCCAAAGCAATGGACATAGCCGTGATGGCCCCAGGCGATCCTGCGCTGGACATCCGAGCCTGTGCGGTCTAGGAATAGTTTCAGGTAATATTTGACTCAAGCGGGCGCTCAGGAACACATCATGCTGAAACATGACAGCGTATGGGCTGCAATTGACGCGCTGGCGGCGCGCGGCGGCATTTCGGCCTCGGCGCTGGCGAAAAAGGCAGGGCTTGATCCAACCACGTTCAATAAGTCAAAGCGCCTGAGCCAGGACGGGCGGCCGCGCTGGCCTTCGACGGAATCACTGTCAAAAGTGCTTGAGGCGACTGGGGCGACACTGGACGATCTGTTCAGTCTAATCACTGGAAAATTGCCCGATGCCCTTGAAACCAAGGCTTACCGCACCGGCCGCGCGCCGCTGATGGGGTTCGCGCAGGCTGGCGTCGGCGGCTACTTTGAAGATGCGGGCTTTCCAGCGGGCGAAGGCTGGGAACAGGTTGATTTTCCGGCGGCGGGCGGCGGGAATTCCTATGCGCTGCAGGTATCCGGCGATTCCATGCTGCCGCTTTACCGCAACGGCGACACAATCATTGTCGCGCCCTCTGCGCCGGTGCGGCGGGGCGACCGGGTGGTGGCGCGCACGAAGGCTGGCGAAGTCATGGCCAAAGTGCTGGAGCGGCAGAGCCAGGAGAAGATTGAGCTGCGCTCGCTCAATCCCGAGCATCCCGACCGGGCGATCAGTGCGGCGGAGCTGGACTGGATGGCCCGGATCATCTGGGCGAGCCAGTAGGGGCGATGAGACAGCTCGCCGCATGGCTGCTTGTCGCCACAGTAGGCCTCGGCCTTGCGGCAGCGCTGACCGCAGCTGTCGGCAACCGCGCTTTGCTGTCCGATCCAGCCGATAAGGCGGCAAGTGACGCACAGGGGCAGCCCCCATCTGCCAGTAAGGCGTATCAAAGCGCCGCAGGCGCTGATTCAGACGCCAAGCCTCAGGATGCGGCGCTGCTGCAAAGGCTGGAGCCGCGCGCGCCGCTGAGCGGGCTGGCCGCCCCCGCCCCGCCGCCTCCGCCGCCGGACCCGGACAAAATGCCGAAACGCTGGCGGCTGGTGCATCAGCCTGTCGCGACGGCGGCCGGCATTCTGGAGGCAGGCGGTATGACGATGGTGCTGCCGGGCATTGATGTTGTCGCGATCAATGAGACCTGCAATTCTCCCGCCGGCCATTTATGGCCTTGCGGCATGGCGGCGCGCACCGCGTTCCGCGCATATCTCAGAGGCCGCGCTCTCAACTGCCATCTGCCGGACACGCGATCTGAGGAAGCCATTGCGGCCGAATGCCTGCTGCAAGGCGAGGATCCCGCGCTCTGGCTCATCAGCCGGGGTTGGGCCAGGCCAAAGTCTGATGGGCCGTTTGGCGCTCAAAGTCAGGCCGCTGAGCTGGCGCGGCTTGGCATATTCGGCCAGCCTCCGCGATAAAGGCGCAGTTTATTCGGTTGGGCTGTGCTCAGTTTTTTCCCAGAAATGCGGTTTGAATGCCAGTTGCCAAACGGCCCGCCATGCGGCCAGCGACAGCAGAAGCCAGTAAAGCGGCAGGCCGAGTGTGACGAGCAGCGTGCGCCAACTCTGTGCCTTGCCAGCAGATTTCGCGCCCAGCAGAATGAAGCCCAGATGGCCGAGCGCGACGTTAGAAAAGTCGATGACAAAGAGCGACAGTTTGTAAGCGGACATGCTCTGCCCATTGCCGCTTGCGACCAATATTGACATCCAGCCCATCTCCACCAGCATGAGCGGATAGACAAGCGCCGACAAGACCATTCCCAATGTCAGTATTTGAAAGAGAAGCATATTGCGTGCACCGGTTTCCGCCGTGAACCGCGCCGGGTGGCGCATATGGACAAGCCAAGTCTGCATCCAGCCTTTGAACCAGCGGGTGCGCTGCGGCAGCCATTGCGCCAGGCGCGTCGGCCCGTCTTCCAATGTCGGCAGGCTCAGCACTCCGACATTGTAGCCCAACCTGCACAGGCGCGTGCCAAGATCGGCGTCCTCGGTGACATTGTAGGGATCCCAGGCGGCGGCCTCGATGAGAATGGCGCGGCGGAAATGATTGGAGGTGCCGCCAAGCGGAATAAGCCGGGTCTTAGCGGCCAGATAGGGCAGAAGCCCGCCAAACAGCGCGGCATATTCAAAGGCGAACATTCTGGACAGAAAACTCTTGCCGCCGTTGGTAATGACCAGCGGCGACTGCAGGCAGGCGGTCAGCATGGGCTCGCGCTGGAACCGCGCAAAAGCCTCCATCAGCTGCTGCGGGTGCGGCCGGTCCTCCGCGTCATAAATGACCACGAATTCGCCGCTGGCCGCTGGCAGCGTAAAAGTGAGGGCGCGAGGCTTTGTCTGCGGGCCGAAGACCGGGACCGCAATGATTCTGGAACCAGCCGGCTTTGACGCAAGGCGCAAGGCGCTGATCGTGGCCGCGTCGCCCTCTTCGCAGACAAACAGCACTTCAAGGCGCGAGGCCGGCCAATTGAGCTTGCGCAGATGCGCGCATAATTGCGGCACAAGTGCACGCTCGCGGTGCAAGGCCACCATGACCGAGTAAACCGGAAAAGGCCCAGGCACGATATCCAGCATTTTGAGGGCGGGGCGTTTTGTCAGGCGGGCGGCGCGCACGCGCAGGAGCACACAGGCGCCAAAAAGCAGACTGGCGGCCAGATGCGCAATGATCAGCGCCAAGCGCGGCTGCGACCAGACGGCGAGAGGCAGGAGCGTGACCGCCATGCCGGCGGCAAACGCCTGCCACTGGGTGAGAACGGCCTTTGCCGAATATTCCGGCGCCTGCAGCGGCAGCCTGTTGACAGCCTCCTTGATCTGCTGCTGAGCTGAGCGCTCCATCAGCGCGCGCTCCAGCGTTTCCGGCCTGCCAATCTTGATCGACTGGCGCAACGACGGCGTTTTTCGCAGGGCGGCAGCAAGCATTTCAGCCTGTGGCTGAGACGGCGCCATCAAGGCAAAAGTTGCGCCTTTGACACCGAGACAGCGCACGGTTCCGGCTTTGCGGATTGTGGCATCACTCTGTTCGCCGGAGAGGATCAGGCTCGCAGAATCGATCTGCTCAACAAATTCAAGCTGCAAGTCTTCAGCCAGGGATTTGTACCAGGCGATTTCGTCCAGATCACCGTTTGCGAACAGCTCGCTGAGAAGCGACGAACCGTTGTCATAGGCGCGCCGCCGCGCCTGACCCGCCTGACAAGGCTTGATTCCAAGCCGTCCCAACCGCGAAAGTGTCTCAAAGTAAGCGTTTTGACGCTCCTGCGGCCTTGCGACCGCTGGCGCGCTGAGTTCGGGCAGCACTTTTGCAGATTTCACCGCAGCCTTTGGCACAGATGCCAAAGGCCGCCGAAAATTGCGCGTCACAGCCCCTGCCACCACTTCCCGCCCCCACGCTGACGCCAACGCACACTGGACTGACAACAGCGAAAGCGCGCATGCCGTTTGGACTTCAGGTTGCGCGAAATCTCGCCAATAAACGCAGTCAATGGTTTAACCGATGGTTAACCATGCTTTCCACACTTTGTTCAATGCTACTTTTTTACCTAAAATATTCGACTCGCAGCCTTTTACCTAATTCGCCGAACCTTTGCCGCCACGGATTGCGCTTGCGGAGAAATTGTTGTTGTTGGCACCTGTCCATTTCACAAAGCCAATCAAGGGACCGGATGCGGAAAGCTGTCAACACTTGCGTCGCCTTCTGGTTGTTTGCGGCGCCGGGCTGCACTTCGATGAGTGCAGCCGCTGCCGCGGAACCGGCTTTTGGACATTCGTGGGATTCAGGCGAGCGTTTGCAGAAGGGAGACCTTACCGGACTTTCCCGGCTGCGGTATCTGGTGACATTGGATTTTCCGCCCTTCAGCTATCTCGACAGCGCCAATCACCTGACCGGGTTCAATGTAGATCTGGCGCGCGCGCTGTGCGATGTTCTGGGGGTCGCCGACAGGTGCCAGATTCAGGCCCTGTCCTGGGAGGAGCTGCAGGCAGCCCTTAAGAAAGGCCAGGGCGAAGCGGTCATTGCAGGCATTGCCGCAAGTGAGCCTGCGCGCGGGACGATGATATTTTCGCGGCCCTATATGCGCATGGCCGCCCGGTTTGCGGCCAACAGGAAGACGCAGCTAACGCCGCCACAGGGAGGCGGATTTGGTGACAGCGTCATCGGTGTCGCCGCCGGATCGTCGCATGAGAGAATGCTGCGCGCCTATTTCCCAAAAGCGGTGATCGCCTCCGTTCCAAACAGCGCGGAACTTTACAAGCAACTGCGCGATGGGAAAGTCACGGCGATCTTTGGCGACGCGATGGGACTGTCATTCTGGCTGCAGGGCGCAGACTCCGGCGGCTGCTGCGCCTTCAGCGGCGAGGCCTATTACTCGGACACGTTCCTGGGCAGCGGCATGCGCATTGCGCTGAAGCCGGAGGACGCGGGTTTGATGCAGGGCCTGAACTTTGCGCTGAAGGAGGCGCAGGAGCGCGGCGTAATGGACGAGCTTTATCTTAAATATTTCCCGGTCGGCTACTTTTGAACGTGGCGGACGAACTGCGGATTGAAATTCTCGTTGATGCGGACGCCTGTCCGGTC
Source organism: Phyllobacteriaceae bacterium (assembly GCA_031373225.1). Taxonomy (GTDB): domain Bacteria; phylum Pseudomonadota; class Alphaproteobacteria; order Rhizobiales; family Rhizobiaceae; genus JANOYJ01. The sequence goes on from JANMMM010000292.1 coordinate 13,748, forward strand.
AAGCCGGAGATTTACAAGGTTGCGGAGCGTCACACTGTCAAGACGCTGCTTGTGGCCAATTCCGGCATGGCAATTCCGCGCGGGACCGAGATTGAGCTGGTGATTGTCGGCAAAGGCTTTGATGAGGCTGACGACTGGATTGCGGCGCGCGCCTGTCCCGCGCATGTTGTTGTCACCGCAGATATTCCGCTTGCCAGCCGCTGTGTCGCCAAGGGGTCGCAGGTCATTTCGCCGGCGGGAAAGATTTTCACCGAGAGTTCGATCGGCAATGTTCTGGCGACGCGCAATTTGATGCAGGACCTGCGTGAGGCCGGGACGATCACCACCGGGCCAAAACCTTTTTCCGCCAAGGACCGTTCGGCGTTTCTGTCGGCATTGGACATTGCCATCAACAGGCTGAAGCGCGCCGGATTCACCGCTTGAACGGCAGCAGAAGACTCCAGATGAGGTTTGCGGGCTGCCCGTGACGCGAGAGCGGCAAGCCGATTTCCATTTCTTTGTGACCGGCTGCCGGCTGTGCATTGTAGGTGCCGAAAATGTGGTCCCAGAAGGCGAAGTTGAAGCCGAAGTTTGAGTCTGTCTCCTGCGGCACAATGGAATGGTGCACCCGGTGCATGTCCGGCGTCACAAAGATCTTCCGCAGCGCGCGGTCGACGCGCGGCGGCAGGTTTATGTTGGCGTGATTGAACATGGACGAGCCGTTCAAGACGATTTCGAACAAAAGCACGGCCAAGGGCGGCGCGCCAAGGGCAATGATGGCGAGCGCTTTCCAGAACATGGAGAGGACGATTTCAACCGGGTGAAAGCGCAGCGCCGTTGTCACGTCGAAGCCGGTGTCGGCATGATGCATGCGGTGGATGCGCCAGAAGAGCGGGATTTTGTGGCTGGCGAGATGCTCGAGCCAGATGGAAAGGTCGAGGAAGACAAAAGCGGCAATTCCGGCAGCGAGGCCATCAACGCCAAGCAGCGGCAGCAGGCCATATCCCCGGCTCTGCGCCCACAGCGCCGTGCCAACGGCGGCGAGCGGGAAGATCAGCCGCAGGGCAAGCGAGGAAAGTATCAATATTGCGATGTTGGTGATCCATCGCTTTGTTTTAAGCGCCGCGCGGAATTCCTCCCTCTCCAGCCTTGGCGACCAGATTTCATACAGAGCAAGCGCGGAGAAAATGGCTGCGAAACAGATCAGCCGGATTGCGGGTTCTGAAAGTCCAAACATGGCCCGCGTCTTCCGTCACATTTTCCGGTAGCGCACGCGGGCGGAATGTTCGATGGCCGCCATGGCCAGCTTGTCTAAGTCGAGCGTGTCGCCGAGCAGTTCGAGGAACTGCAGCTCCTCCTGTCCGGCGCTGACATCGACCGCGGCGATTTCAACTGCCAGCGCATACGCCGTCTCGTGCAGGCGCTTCGGCAGTTCGTCGCGGGCGATGGCGAGGATTTCGTCAATGCCGTTGCCGTCGCCAAGCAGCTTGACCGTGCGGCTCGAAATCGTGTCGAGCGTGTCGATGTTGAAGCCTTCAAACACCGGCAGCGAAGCGCAGAAGGAGCGGATCATCGACAGCTCGATGTCCTTCAGCTTGTTGTCCGCCGCCGAGGCGGTGACCATGATATGGATGAGGGCTTCCTGGGCGGTGGATGACGACATTGTGATGCTTTTCCTGATTTGCCGATGCGGCGAGAGGTAAGGAGCATTTGCAGGCGGCGCAAGGCGGAAATGCGAAGCCCCTGATGTTGACGCTGCGAGCACACGCCAATAGGGTCCGCGCGCCCTTTCCGGCCATTTAAAGACAAGGAACCAACAAAGTGCCCGCCATGCCCAAGCTCGAACTCACGCCCGATCTGATAGCGGCGGCGGCGGAGGCGAAAGCCTGGCCGTTCGAGCAGGCGCAAAAACTGGTGAAGCGCTATGAGAAGACCGGGTTCCCGGACACGGTGCTGTTTGAGACCGGCTACGGGCCGTCCGGTCTTCCGCATATCGGCACGTTCGGCGAAGTGGCGCGCACCTCGATGGTGCGGCACGCGTTTTATGTGCTGACGCAGAACAGCGTCAAGACTAAATTGCTCTGCTTTTCCGACGACATGGACGGGATGCGCAAAATTCCGGACAATGTGCCGGACCGGTCGTTTCTCGAGCCGCATCTTCATAAGCCGCTGACGGTCGTGCCCAATCCGTTCGGCGGCGGGTTTGAGAGCTTCGGGCATCATAACAATGCGATGCTGCGGCGGTTTCTCGACACGTTCGGCTTTGACTATGAATTTGCTAGCGCCACCGACTATTATCGTTCGGGCCGCTTTGATGAGATTTTGCTGCGCGTCGCGGAGCGGTTCGACGCCGTGATGGCGTGATGCTGCCGACGCTGGGCGACGAGCGGCGGGCGACCTACAGCCCGTTCCTGCCGATTTCGCCTGTTTCGGGCCGGGTGCTCTATGTGCCGATGAAGCATGTGGACGCCAAGGCGGGGACCATCACCTTTGACGACGAAGACGGCCGCGAGGTGACGCTGCCGGTGACGGGCGGTAGGGTGAAGCTGCAATGGAAGCCGGACTTTGGCGCTAGGTGGGCGGCGCTGGGCGTGGACTTTGAAATGTTCGGCAAGGACCATGGGCCGAATATGCCGGTCTATGACAAAATTTGCTCCGTGCTCGGCGGGCGGCCGCCGGAGCATTATGTCTATGAGCTGTTCCTCGATGAGAACGGCCAGAAGATTTCCAAGTCGAAGGGCAATGGCATCACCATTGACCAATGGCTCGCCTATGCGCCGACTGAGAGCCTCGGCCTTTACATGTACCAGAAGCCGACGACGGCGAAGAAGCTCTACTTCGACGTCATCCCGCGCGCGGTCGATGAATATTTCACCTTCCTTGCCGCCTATCAGCGGCAGGAATGGAAGGAGCGGCTGAGCAATCCGGTCTGGCACATGTTCTACGGCACGCCGCCTACGGAAGACATGCCTGTGCCGTTCTCGCTGCTGCTTAATCTCGTCAGCGCCTCCAACGCGCAGGACAGGAATGTGCTCTGGGGTTTCATCTCGCGCTACGCGCCGGGTGTGACGGCGCAGACGCATCCGAAGCTCGACGAGCTGACCGGCTATGCGATCCGCTATTTTGATGATTTTGTGAAGCCGACGAAAGTGTTCCGCGCGCCGGACGATGTTGAGCGCGACGCGCTTGCCGCTTTGGACGAAAAGCTCGCCACGCTGCCGCAAGGTTCGGACGGCGACGTGATCCAGAACGCCATCCTCAACGTTGCCCGCGCCATTCCCCGCTATCAGGACCATGACAAGAAGAGCCCGGAAGGCGGGCCGGGCGTTTCAGTGGCGTTTTTCTCGATGCTCTATCAGGTGCTGATCGGGCAGGAGAAGGGGCCGCGGTTTGGGAGCTTTGCAGCGCTTTATGGGGTGAGCGAGACGCGGGCGCTGATCGGGATGGCGCTGGCTGGAACACTCGGATAAGCGTCAAGCCGCGTCCCGCCTTGCCGCCTTGTCAAGCGCTTCCTCGCTCCACTGATTGAGGCTTTTGCCGGCGAGTTCGGCGGCAAGTGCCGCTTTTGAATGAACCAACGGGTCAATTCTAAGCATCAGATTGCCGGAATGGGGCTTTTGTGGCGACTTGCCGATTTTTGCGCACATGTCGATGTAATCATCGACCGCTTCTTGGAATGCCGCCTTCAAATCGGCGACGTTGTCGGCATGAAAGCCAACACCGTCGCGAATGCCCGCAAGCTTTCCGAAAAAGATGCCATCCTCATCGTCATATTCAATCAAAGCGGAATATCCGCCATAGCTCATGGTATTCATGGGGTCACTTTTATCCTTGTCAGAAAACCGCGCGCGGCGCGCACCTGATACCGCTTCGCCTCTTTGGCAGGATGCGGACGGTGAAACGCTTCCGCCTCAGCGCCAAGCGCAAATCTGACCCGCGAACCGTTGCCTTCAATCACCTCGCAGCCAATTGAAACAAGCAGGTTTTCAATTGCCGCCCATTCCAGCGTTCCCGAAACAGGGTCGGCAAAAACAGCGGCCAACACCTTTCTCTGCTTGCTGTTCATGATAGCACAATATCACACTATTCGATAAATGCAATCACTTTACGATAGCACAAATCAACGCTTCCCCTTCCCCGCCCCCTCAATTATCTTCCCGTCCGACGCCCCGACCGCCTTCAAATCCCGCCCGTCATAATTGACCGACAGGAGAATATGCCGGATCACCTCAATGCGCGCCCTGCCTTTGTCGTTTGACTTCACGACCGTCCAAGGCCCCGCCTTGGAATCCGTGCGGGCGAACATCTCGTCGCGCGCCTTGGTGTAAGCGTCCCATTTGTCGATGCCGGCGACGTCCATGGGGGAGAATTTCCAATGGCGTAAGGGGCTGTGGCGGCGGTCGTGGAAGCGTTTGAGCTGGGTTTCCTGACCGATGTCGAGCCAGAATTTGAAGAGGATGATGCCGTCGGAGACGAGCATTTTCTCGAAGTTCGGCGCTTCGGACAGAAACTCCTCGTGCTGCGCGGGCGTGCAGAAGCCCATGACCGGCTCGACGCCGGCGCGGTTGTACCAGGAGCGGTCGAAGGTGACGAATTCGCCGAAGGTCGGCATGTGCGCCACGTAGCGCTGGAAATACCATTGGCCGCGTTCGACATCGCTGGGCTTGGGCAGCGCCACGTTGCGGGCGACGCGCGGGTTCATATATTGCCGCACCGCGCCAATCGTGCCGCCCTTGCCAGCCGCGTCTCGGCCCTCGAACACCACGGCGATCCGCGCCTTCGCCGCAGCCATCCATTCGAGCAGCTTGACCAGCTCGATCTGCAGCGTCTCCAGCGTCTTCAGCGCCGTGTCGTCGTCGAGCTTTTTGTCATAGGGATAGTTTCCCGATGAGAGCTTGGCGTCGTCGATCCATTTGGGCAGTTTCGGATCGTCAATGTCAAAGAGGCGGACCTTGCCGCCTATATTGACCTCAACGCCCTTGGACGCCTCCGGAGGCGCGGACGGGCGCGGCGTGGGAACCGGCGCCTTGGATTTCGGGAGTTTGATATCTTTTGATTTCTTGGTCATATTTCTGACATTGCCCATTTTTCTGTCGCAGCACGATAGATTTCCGAATGCACTTCGTCCAGCGCGCCGAAGAGGCCACTTGTCTCTGCCGTCGGCGCTTGACTGTATCTCAATTGAGTTACATATCGCCTTTTAAGGAGATTGCGCGTGAACGCTCACACTTCCATGCTGCATGTCCGGGTGGATGAGGAAACCAAGGCGCAGGCGACGGAAGCGCTTGCGGCGATGGGCTTGTCCATGTCCGACGCTGTCCGCCTGTTCCTGCGCCGGGTGGCTGCGGATCAGGCCATGCCGTTCGAGCTTAAAGTGCCCAATGCGAAATTGAGGCAGGCGATGGCTGAGGCGGACGAGATCGCGAAGGCGCACAAGGCGCGATTTGCAAACGCCGACGAATTGTTTGCCGATCTTGAAAAAAACACCCGCCAGTAGACGCGCTACCCTGCCAAGGGCTGCGGACTTTTCAAAGTCCTTCCTGAAGGATTGGGAGCGCCTTTTCCGGGCGGGTCGGCATGACATGAACCGGCTGAAAGAGGCGATGCTGCTTTTGATCACTAGAGCATCGGGCGCCAAAATGGGATCACTTTCGCGGACGCATTCGCTCTTGCCGTCATTCCGGGGCCGCGAAGCGGAACCCGGAATCCAGAGATGGGATGCTGGCAAGCGGGCTGAAATGGGTGGTTTGGCTGGCTTCAACCCGGTCCGCGCAGGAGCGAAACTTCGATCTTCGCCACTCTGGATTCCGGGTTCCGCTTCGCGGCCCCGGAATGACGGATTTGGGTCGGCGACCGCCAGCGTGATTCCATTTGAGCAACCGATGCGCTAATGACGGTCCGCTCGGCCCCGAATGGCTCGATCACCCGCTGAAAGGCGAATGGGCAGGTTACCGCGAATGCCATATTGGCGGGGATTTCCTGTTGATCTACCAGCTGCAGGAGGCCGGAAAGACCGAACTGGTCATCTTCACGGCTTCAGGGACGCATTCCGACCTATTCGGCGAGTAGCTACCCGGCGCTCACCGCAGCCGCTTGCGCTCCGCCGCAGGCTGGTAGGCGAGCTTGGAATGGTAGCCGCAATAGGGGGTGGAATCGGGGGCCTCGTTGCCGCAGAACGAGAAATCGTCGTGCATCGGGTCGCCCTTCGGCCATTTGCAGGTGGACTCGGTGAGTTGCACAAGTTTCAGCTCGCGCGACACCGGCACGATGTAAAGCGGGCTGATCTCGGCGACAGGCTGGGAGCGCACCACAGAGACATAGTCCATCTTCAGCGCCGCATTGCCCATAGTGTGGCCGTGCGAGGACATGCGTGAAGGCGAAGCGCTGCGGGTGGACGACATGCGCGGCGCGGAGCTGCCTGAGGAGACTTTCTTAACGCGCGGCGTTGACGATGTTGTCTTGCCCCGGCCGGAGAGTTTCAAACGGTGCACTTTGCCGATCACGGCGTTGCGGGTGACATTGCCAAGCTGGCCGGCGATCTGGCTGGCGCTGAGGCCCTCGGCCCAGAGCTTCTTCAGCATTTCGACGCGTTCGTCTGTCCAGTTCATTTTTCAAACCCCAGTCCGGCCTTCCTCAGGCCCGAATCCATTCTCACCACGCGGCGTCGCCGGATGGAGGGCACAACATCTACGCGTATACTTGGGGATGCCGCACAAAATCTAGTTTCTGTCGGGCTCAAATTAACCCATCGGGACTCGCCCTGACAAGAGTCATACACCCGTCACAACGGGCTTTTTGGGGTTTTCCCCAACTTGCGAATCAAGGTGCAACAACAATGCAACAGTGGCGAAATTATAGCGGTTTGACCTCTGTTTCCGCTTGACGCGGAGTTTGTTGACTTTTTTACCGCAAGCCCTGATATTAGCCCAAGCCGCCCGCCAAAGGCGGCTTTTTTCATTAGCATCTGAAAGCCCTGACATGAGCACAGATAACGCGCTTTACACAGCCTTTGCCCGGATACCGCTCCGGTTCGAGCGCGGCGACGGCGTCTGGCTCATTACGGAGAGCGGCGAGCGCTACATGGATTTTGCCGCGGGCATAGCGGTGAATTCGCTTGGCCATTCGCATCCGCATCTGGTCGAGGCGCTGAAATCACAGGCTGAGAAGCTCTGGCATGTGTCGAACCTGTATGAATCCCCCGGGCAGGAGCTTCTGGCGCGTCGGCTGTGTGACGCAAGTTTCGCCGACCGCGTGTTTTTTGGCAATTCCGGGGCAGAGGCGCTGGAATGCACCATCAAGACGGCGCGGCGGTACCATTATGCAAATGGCGAACCGCAGCGGGTTCGTTTTGTGACGTTTGAAGGCGCGTTTCACGGGCGCACGCTGGCAACTTTGTCGGCGGGCGGGCAGGCGAAATATCTGGAAGGCTTCGGGCCGCGCGTTGAAGGGTTCGACCAGGTTCCGTTCGGCGACGTGGCGGCGCTGAAGGCCGCGATCAATGATGAGACGGCTGCGGTGCTGATTGAGCCGGTGCAGGGCGAAGGCGGCGTGCGCGAGGTGCCGGTTGAGGCGTTGCGGGAAATCCGCGCCATCTGCGACGCGGCGGGCATATTGCTTGTGTTTGACGAAGTGCAGTGCGGCACGGGGCGGACGGGCAAACTGTTCGCGCATGAATGGGCGGGGATTTCACCGGACATTCTGGCGGTCGCCAAAGGCATCGGCGGCGGGTTTCCGCTTGGCGCGTGCCTTGCCACCGAGGCGGCGGCGAAGGCGATGACGCCCGGCAGCCATGGCACGACCTATGGCGGCAATCCGCTGGCGATGGCGGTGGGCGACGCGGTGCTGGACGTGATCCTCGAAGATGGATTTCTGCAGCATGTGCGCGACACAGCGCTGGTGATGAAACAGGGTCTCGCCTCCATCGCCGACCGCTATCCGGATGTGATTGCCGAGGCGCGCGGCGCGGGGCTTTTGATGGGGCTGAAATGCGTTGTTCCGAACACGGAGCTGGTTGGCGCGCTGCGCGGGGCGCATCTTCTGTCGGTCGGCGCGGGCGATAATGTGGTGCGGCTGCTGCCACCGCTGACAGTGACCATTGACGAGGCGCGCGAGGCGCTGTCGCGCATCGAGACGGCGGCAGCCAGCCTGTCGCAGCCTGCTGCCAGAAAGTCCGCCTGATCATCATGGCAATTAAAAATGGACGGAACTTCACCGATCTCTCCGCTGTTTCCTCGGCGGACCTGCGCGTCATCCTCGATGACGCCAAGGCGCGCAAGACGCGCTTCAAGGCCGGTGAGGGCGAGCGGCCCTTCGAGGGCAAGGTCATGGCGATGATCTTTGACAAGCCGTCAACGCGCACGCGCATTTCGTTTGATGTCGGGATGCGGCAGCTTGGCGGCACGACGATTGTGATGAGCGGTTCGGAAATGCAGCTTGGACAGTCTGAGTCGATTGCGGACACGGCGAAGGTTCTGTCGCGCTACGTCGATCTCATCATGATCCGCACGACGACGCATGACCGGATGCTGGAACTGGCCGAGCATGCGACGATCCCGGTGATCAACGCGCTGACCGACGACACGCATCCCTGCCAGATCATGGCGGACATCATGACCTATGAGGAGCACCGGGGACCGGTGGCGGGCAGGAAGTTCGCCTGGTCCGGCGACGGCAACAATGTGCTGCATTCGATGGTCGAGGCCTCGGCGCGGTTCGGTTTCGACATGTCCATTGGCGTGCCGGAAGGCTCGGAGCCGCAGCAGCGCTATGTGGACTGGGCCAAGGCCAACGGCTCGCATGTCCACATGACCAATGACCCGATTGCGGCGGTGAAGGATGCGGATTGCGTCGTGACGGACTGCTGGGTGTCGATGGGGCAGGAGTCACGGGCGCGGGGGCACAATGTGTTTCTGCCCTATCAGGTCAACCCCGCTTTGATGGCGCATGCGAAACCTGACGCCTTGTTCATGCACTGCCTGCCGGCGCACCGGGGCGAGGAGGTGACGGATGAGGTGATCGACGGGCCGCAGTCGGTGGTGTTTGACGAGGCGGAGAACCGGCTGCATGCGCAGAAGAGCATCCTCGCCTGGTGCATGAACGAGATTTGACCTGATGAACGTCCTCACCTCAAGCACAGGCGTTCTGCCTGCGGGCGATGACCATGTTGTGCCGTTCCAGGTGGAGGGGCTGGATGTGCGCGGCCGCGCCGTGCAGCTCGGGCCGCTCTTGGACGGCATTCTGTCGCGCCACGCCTATCCGCCGGAAGTGGCGCGGCTGCTCGCCGAAGCCATTGCGCTGACGGTCATTCTCGGCACGTCGCTGAAGTTTGACGGCAAGCTCATTTTGCAGACCCAGTCGGACGGGCCGGTCAACATGCTGGTGACGGATTTCCGCGCGCCGCAGTCCGTGCGCGCTTATGCGGCGTTTGACCAGGAGGCGCTGGCTGAGGCGGTCGCCGATGGGCGCACCTCGCCCGAGGCACTGCTTGGCAGCGGCACGCTGGCGCTGACGATTGACCAGGGCGAGTTCATGCAGCGCTATCAGGGCATTGTGGCGCTGGACGGGTCGAGCCTTGAGGAAGTGGCGCGGGTGTATTTCCGCCAGTCGGAGCAGATACCGACGCATGTGCGGCTGTCGACGGCGACGCTGATCGAGCGCGATGCGAATGGCAAAATGGTCGAGCGCATACGGGCGGGCGGCATCATTGTGCAGTTTCTCCCCGAAAGCCCGGAGCGGATGCGGCTTGGCGACATATCCGGCGGCGACGCGCCGGAGGGGCACGAGATGTTTCACAGTGAGGATGATGCATGGCTGGAAGCCAAGGCGCTGGCCTCGACGATTGAAGATTCAGAACTCACCGACCCGCAGGTTGGGGTCGAGGGATTGCTCTACCGGCTGTTCAACGAGCGCGGCGTGCGGGTGTTTCCGGCGACGAAGGTGCTGGATGACTGCTCGTGCTCAAGGGACAAGATTCTAGGCGTGCTGAAGGGGTTCAGCGCGGAGGAGATATTGGACTCGGTTGAGGATGGGAAGATTGAGGTGCGGTGCGAGTTCTGCTCGACGGCCTATGTTTTTGCGCCGGAAGAGTTTGGGGGTTGAGCGCCGGCCTTCCCCTTGCGGGGAAGAGCCTGAAGGAGACGGAGCAGCAGGATTGGGGAGGCTTGGTCCTGCTTCGCTCTTCGAGCTTCGCAGGATGGGGCGCCAAGTCCTGTTGACTTTTCTTAAGTGTGCAGGATGAGGCGGGGACTGTCAGGAATTTCGTGTGTGATCGGGCGGTTGAACATTAGGCCGCCATGGCTTTGATGAAGCGTTCGCCGAAGATGACGGCGAACTGGGCTTTTGCCATTGACCACTCTCTTGGTGGCATCTTCCACTCTTTTTCGGACCGGTTCAAGATTAAATAGAAGAGCTTTGTCGCCGCGTCATCGTTGGGGAAATGGCCCCTTGCGCGGACCGCCCGCCGCAGCGTTGAATTGAGCGCCTCTATGGCATTTGTCGTATAGAGGATTTTGCGCACTTCGGTGGGGAATGCGAAGAAGGGAATGACCTCGCTCCACGCCCTGCGCCAGCTCTGGCTGATGGCCGGGTAGCGCCGCCCCCATGGGCCGTTTTCGAACTGGGTCAGCGCCTCTTCGGCGGTTTTGGCATCGATGGCGCGGTAAATTCCCTTCAGTTCCGCCACCATCGGCTTGCGGTCTTTCTAGGAGACGAAGTCCATGGAATTGCGCAGCAGATGAACGATGCAGGTCTGCACAATGGCGTCCGGGAACACGGCGGTGATGGCGTCCGGGAAGCCCTTGAGGCCGTCAACGACGGCGAGCATAATGTCGTCAACACCCCGGTTTTTAAGCTCGTTCATCACCCGCAGCCAGAACTTGGCGCCCTCGTTCTGCTCAATCCACAGGCCCAGAACCTCTTTGTGGCCATCAGCGCGCACGCCAAGGGCAATATGGATCGCCTTGTTGCGCACCGTTCCTTCGTCGCGGATCTTCACCCGCAGCGCGTCAAAGAACACCAGCGGATAGGCCGGATCAAGCGGCCTTTGCTGCCATGCCGCCACCTCGTCAAGCACCGCGTCGGTGACCGTGCTGATCAGGTCGGGCGACACATCCATGCCGTAGAGCTCGCGCAAATGCCCGGCGATCTCGCGCGTGCTCATGCCCCTGGCATACATCGAGATGATCTTGTCATCAAAGCCGGGAAACCGCCGCTGATATTTGCCGATCAGCTGCGGATCAAAGCTCGCCTGGCGGTCGCGCGGCACCTCGATGTCCAGCTTGCCCACATCGGTCAGCACCGTCTTTCTGCCATAGCCGTTGCGGCTGTTGCCAAGCGCGCCATCGCCCGAAAGATGATGATCCATCTCCGCATTCAGCGCCCGCTCGGTCAATGCCTTCTTCAGATTATCAAGCAATCCGCCTTGATCAAAAGCCGCACCGGCGTCGCCGCCCGCCAAAAGCTGATCCAGAAGCTCGCTCGCTATTGCAGGTTCTTTGCGTCGTGACATGATGGGAATCCTCCTCACCCATTATGCCCGATCACACACGAAATTCCTGACAGTCCCGATGAGGCGCCCAATCCTGCGAAGCTCCGCAGGAGCGAAGCAGGACAAGCCCACCCCATCCCGGCTGCCGGCATCCTTCGGACCCTTACAAGCAAGGGAGAAGGCCGGCGCCGGCCTAATTCAACACCCTTCTCTCCCCCGGAATGTCCAGCGAGAACGCCGGGATATCGATCTCGAAATGCCGCCCGTCCTCGCCGCGCATCTGGTATCTGCCGACCATGGTGCCGGAGGGCGTGGTCAGCGGGCAGCCGGAGGAATAGGTGTAGCTGTCGCCGGGATTGAGGATCGGCTGCTCGCCGACAACGCCCGGCCCGCGCACTTCCTCGACGCGGCCGTTCCCATCCACGATGCGCCAATAGCGCGACTGGAGCTGCACGGTGTTTGCGGAATTGTTTTCAATGACGATGCGGTAGGCCCAGACATAGCGGCTCTCGTCCGGCACGGACTGGCCGTCGAGATAGATCGGCTCGACGGAGACCGCGATTTCGTTGGTGACCTGCCGGTACATGCGGGCTCCTTTCAATTTGAGGATATGCGCGCGCGGCGGCAAAGGTCAATTGCGGATATGCGGGGAAGCCGGACACTGGGGCGGCTGATTTTCCTTGCGCCATTCGCGCGGGGTCACGCCTGTCACTCTGAGAAATTCGCGGTTGAAGTTGGACTTGGTCTGGAAGCCGCACTCGTAGATGGCCTGCGTGACGCTGATATCGGTTTTCCGCAGCAGACGGCACGCCTCTTCGATCCGGATGTCGTTGATATATTGCGAGACGTTTCGTCCGTGCACACGGTTGATAGCGTTTGACACGGCGCGCGCGGGAAGGGACGCGCGGCGCGCCAGGCGGGAGAGCGTCAGGCCCGGCATTTTGGCAAGGCCCGATTGGGTCAGAAGCTTATGAATGTCCTCTGCGACCTTGTGGTCTTCCGGCTCTGGCGCGGCAGGGGACGCATCGGTCTGGTCCTCGTCGGCGGCGGGCAAGGTGACGCTGCCCAGCGCCACGCTTGCGCCGAGCGTGAGCAGCCAGACCATGTTGCCGATTCCGATCAGCGCTGCGGCGTGCTGTCCGCCAAGATGCAGAAAATCGAGGAAGACAAGCGCATCAATCAGCGCCGAACCCAGCAAGGCGAAGGCCAGCAGACCCACCGCGCGGCGCATGTTGAACATGCCTTCAAACGCGGTCTGCGCGAAGCTCGCCTCGCCCGCAAGCGCGAGCCGCAGAAAGCGCGCGCCGTAAAACAGCGAAGCTGCAACGAGAATGATGTCGATGGCGTCAGACAGCAACAGCAGCGCTGCGGCGGCCAGTCCCAAGGGCAGCGCATGGACGAGGTTGCGCGAGCGAAACAGCGGCCCGCCCGAGGCTGCCGCGTGAAAACACAGCCATGCCGCGGAAGGCAGCGCTGCGGCAATCAATATCTGCAAGGGGCGCAGCTGGGTGATGCCGTAATCCCATCTCAGGCTGACCAGCAGCGCCTGAAGGCAAGCCAGCGCCGACAGGACCATGAACGGCGTTGCCGCAGGCGCTTCGCGCCGCCGGAGAAAGAGGCTGACCGCAAGCAGGCAGAGCGCGGCGGACAGTATGAGGGCGATTGAGACTTTGGGCATGATGGGCGGCAATATGCAGCAAATTGCGATTGAGAACGTCCTTTATCGCGATTGCGGACGATTTTTGAATCCTATGCAGCAAATGTCTCCCCAGCCATCCAACAAAGGAGCATTGAGATGACTTTGAAATCAACAATTACCGCAAGCGCAGCGGCACTCGTCCTTCTGGCGGCGTCCGCAAGAGCGCAGGAAACTGCCGTCGGGGCGATGAGCTTCACCTTCGACGCTGCGCATCGGGACCGCCTCGTGCAGAGCATCATCTTCTATCCCGCTGAAAAGGGCGGCTACCCGGAATGGCTCGGCGACAATGCCGTGTTCAAGGGCGTGCGCGTCCAGCGCGACGCCAAGCCCGAGCGCCGGAAGCACCCGCTGATCGTCATCTCGCACGGGTCAGGCGGCAATGCCGCCAACCTGACCTGGCTTGCTAAGCGGCTTGCCGAACAAGGGTTCGTGGTTGCGATACCCAACCATCAGGGGTCCACCTCTTCCGACTCGACGCCGGAGACGACCATACCCGCCGTTTGGGAACGGCCCACCGATGTCAGCAGGCTGCTTGATGCAGTTTCCGCGTCGCCGCCGGTGAGCGCGCTGGTTGACACCTCCGATGTCACGGCGCTCGGATTTTCACTCGGCGGACTGACCGTGCTGTCACTGGCGGACGCGCAGGTCCATGCTGCGGGTTTGGCCAAATATTGTGACGACTTTCCGGGTTCAATGGAATGTGTCTGGTTCGACAAGGGCAATGCTCTGATACCGGGCCATGTCGATCTGCACGTGATCGACGCCACCCGCTTTGACGCGCACTATGGCGACCCAAGGATAAAGCGGGTCGTGGCAATTGACCCGGCGTTTGCGACCTCCTTTGATATGGGCGCTCTCGCGCGCATCACGGCAAAGGTCCAGATCGTCAATCTCGGCACGGACGAGACTTTGCCCGCCGGGGTGAAAGCGGACAGGATTGCAGCGGCCATTCCCGGCGCATTGTATGACACCGTCGCCGGCGCCATCCACTTCGATTTTCTGGGCGAGTGCAAACGGCTTGGCTGGTTCTATATCTGGATGGAAGGCGACGATCCGGTTTGCACAGAAGCTGGCAGCCGCTCAAGGGCGGATATCCACGACGAAATCGCCCAAAAGATTCTGGCGTTTCTGAAGGCGGGCAATGAAGGAGCCGCCTTGGAAAACCGGGACAGGCTTGCCGAGCCTGCCCCCAAATCCTGATTTCCGGCGCTTACGCCGCCTGCTTGCCTTTGTACGGATCAAACCGCTGATAGAAGGTCTCGCCTTTGGAAGCGAGGTCTTCCAGCAGCTTACCCGGCTTGAACTGCGCGCCGTATTTGCCCTCAAGCTCCTTCGCCCGCGCCAGAAATTTCACCGCGCCGATGCCGTCAATGTAGGACAGCGTGCCGCCGGTGTAGGGGGCGAAGCCGAAAGCGAGTATTGATCCCACATCGGCTTCGCGCGGGTCGGTGACGATGCCTTCCTCCATGACGCGGGCGGCTTCCAGCGCGATGACGTATAGGAAGCGCTCTTTCAGCTCGCTCACATCCACCTTGTCGGAATCCTGCTGCGGGTAGAGGGTTTTCAGCTCGGGCCAGAGACGTTTCTTGGCGGGCTTGGCCGGATAGTCGTAGAAGCCCTTGCCGTTCTTGCGGCCGAGACGCCCGTGCTTGACCGCCATGGTTTCGACGAGTTCCAAATGGCGCGCGTCAATGGCTTTGGGGCCAAGATCGGCGAGCGCGGCTTTCAGGATTTTCTGGGAAAGGTCGATGGCGGTTTCATCGTTCAGCGCCAGCGGGCCGACGGGCATGCCGGCCATTTTGGCGGCGTTTTCGATCATGATGGGCGGCACGCCTTCGATCAGCATGTTGTAGGCTTCCGACATGTAGCGCAGCACGCAGCGGTTCACGTAGAAGCCGCGCGTGTCGTTGACGACTATCGGCGTCTTCTTGATGGCGCGCACATAATCAAGCGCGGTCGCCAGCGCCTTCTGCCCGGTCTTTTCACCCATGATGATTTCGACCAGCATCATCTTGTCCACCGGCGAGAAGAAGTGGATGCCGATGAAATTGTCCGGGCGCTTGGAGACGGTGGCGAGGCCGGTGATCGGCAGCGTCGAGGTGTTGGAGGCGAAAATGGCATTGGGGGCGAGGACGGCCTCGGCCTTTTCGGTGACGACGCGCTTCACATCGCGGTCTTCGAACACGGCTTCGATGACCAAGTCGCAGCCGTCAAGATCGGCATAATCCGCTGTCGGCGTGATGAGGGCGAGCAGCGCGTCCTTATCATCCTGGCTGGCGCGGCCCTTCTGCATGTCCTTGGTGATGAGATCGTCGGAGATCGACTTGCCCTTGTTCGCGGCGTCCATGTCGCGGTCGAGGATGGTGACAGGAATGCCAGCCTTCGCCGTGACAAAAGCGATGCTCGCGCCCATGAAGCCCGCGCCGACGACGCCGATTTTTGTCAGCTTGTCTGTCTCGACGCCTTTCGGACGGCGCGCGCCTTTGTTCAGCTCCTGCAGCGAGACGAACAGCGAGCGGATCATCATGCCCGCCGCAGTCGTCTGCAGGATTTGCGTGAAGTAGCGCTGCTCGATCTTGAGGCCGGTGTCGAAAGGAACCAGAAGGCCCTCATAGACGCATTTCAGTATGGCGGCGGCGCCGGGGAAATTGCCTTGCGTCTCGCGGCGCAGGATCGCCGTGGCGGTGGGCCAGAGGTTGGCGCCGGCGGGCGAATAGACCGCGCCGCCGGGGAGCTTGAAGCCTTTTTCGTCCCATGGCTGCACGGGCTTCAGGCCGTTTTTGATCATCGACTTGGCGGCCTCGATCAGGTTTTCCGGCGCGACCACTTCATGCACCAGGCCCATCGCCTTGGCTCGTGACGGCGACAGGCTCTGGCCGGTCGTCATCATCTGCAACGCGTCCTGCTGATTGGTCAGGCGCGGCACTCTTTGCGTGCCGCCGGCGCCGGGGAAGATGCCGACTTTGACTTCCGGCAG
>JANMMM010000369.1:0-12119 GCA_031373225.1 Phyllobacteriaceae bacterium
CAAAGTCACATGCGTCGACGGTCAAGTCCAAACCGTACCGGCAGACCAGCTGCTGGTTTACCTGGGCCTGTCACCCAAGCTTGGCCCCCTAGCCGACTGGGGCCTGGCAATGGACCGCAAACAAATCGCCGTGGACACAGAAAAGTTCGAGACTTCCGAACCCGGCATATTCGCCATTGGCGATATCAACACTTATCCCGGCAAGCTCAAGCTCATCCTGTCAGGCTTCCATGAAGCGGCGCTGATGACCCAGGCGGCCAAGCGCATCTGCAATCCGGGCGAACGGATTGTGTTTCAGTACACAACTTCCTCGACAAACCTGCAGAAAAAGCTCGGCGTCGGAGAAGACCGCGGCTTCGAGATTTAGCGGCAAGCCAAGGCGTTTTGGGTGGCACGCTCTGAGGACAGCACTCTGTGTCATTGAAACAGCGAGATTTTTCCTGACCAATACCGCGCGGACCAAATCGCCGTCAAAATGACCTTGTCGAAACCCCGCCGCCGTCATAGCGTCTGCATCTGACGCGTTCCGGCATGGTTTCCTTGATGGCAAAAAGCAAAGCGCCTCTTCCTGACTCCTCTCCTGTCAGACCGCTTGACCTTGACGCGGAGCTGTCAGGCCGCACTGGCCGACCGCCTTACGCCATTGTCGACATCGGCTCGAATTCCGTCCGCATGGTGGTTTATGACCAGCTCGGCCGAGCGCCGCTGCCGCGCTACACAGAGCGGTCGCTCTGCCGTCTGGGCGATGGTCTCGCCCAAACGGGGGCGATCAACGCCGAGGGATTCCAGCGGACGGTTGAGGCTGTGCGGCGGTTCCGGGCGATTGCGGATGCCATGAGCGTCAGCCGGATTGATGTGACGGCGACAGAAGCGATACGGCGGGCTTCAAATGGCCCTGCACTTTCGGCGGCGATCACGGCGGCGTCCGGCCTTGAAGTGCGCATCCTGACGGGCGCCGAAGAAGCGAAGTTCTCAACGCTTGGCGTCATTTCCGGATTTTACCGGCCTGTGGGAATTGTCGGCGACATGGGCGGCGGCAGCCTCGAAGTGTGCGAAGCGCTGGATGACGAGGCGGGCGACCGCTGGACCTCAATGCCGCTTGGCGCGCTGCCGGTGGAGGCCCTTCTCGCAAACGGGGTTCCCGAAGCCAAGCGGCAGGTTGACGCGATTCTTCGGGAGAATCTTCCGCCGGCGCTGGCCAAGCCCGTTTTTTACGCTGTCGGCGGCAGCTGGCGCTCGCTGGCGGCGGTTCATATGAGCGCGGTCAAAGCGCCGGTGCAGACCGTGCACGGCTATGCGCTGGACGCCAAGGATGCGCGGGATTTCTGCAAATATCTGCTGAAACTCCCGTCTGCCAAGCTGGCGGCGCTGCCGGGGGTGCCGGAGCGGCGCGCGCGCACAATGCCGGCCGCTGCGCTCACACTGGACCGGGTGTTGAAAAATCTTGCGCCGGAAAAGCTTGTCTTCTCCGCACTTGGCCTGCGGGAGGGCTGGATTTATTCCCAGCTGCCGCGCGAGGAGCGTTATCAGGATCCGCTGGTCGAGGGAGCGCGGCTGATAGGCCTGCCGCTTGCCCGGGTTCCCTCTTTTGCCCCCGCGCTGATCCCCTGGACAGCGGCTCTGTTCCCAGGCGAGACGCCAGCGGAAACACGGCTGCGCGTTGCCGTCTGCGCTCTTTCGGACCTGTGCTGGCGCGATCATCCGGACCTTCGCGCCGAAGACAGTTTCCGGCGCCTGCTGCAGTTTCCATTCATTGGCATCGAGCACGCCGAGCGTGTGTTCGTCGCTGCGGCGATCCATGCGCGCTATGTGGGCAAACCTGACGCGCCCTGGCTGTCGCCCGCCATCGGCCTTCTGAGCCCACGCCTTCGCCGCCACGCCCAGATATTGGGCCGCGCGATTCTGCTCGGCTACCGACTGTCCGGCGGCGTGCCGGAGGTCCTTGCGAGTTCGCGGCTTCATCTGGAATCCGGCTGCCTTCGGCTTGAAGTCGGCAGAGCTGCGCACGTGCCGGACAGCGAAGTGGTGGCCGGGCGGCTGAAGCTGCTGCAAGCGGCTGTAGGGGCGCGGCGGAGCGAGGTGACCGAGGTCTGAGTTTGCCCGGTGTAAGCGACGTTTTCCATGATGTCGATTTGGCCCCGCTCCGTTCGTTCTCAAAGCAGGCAAGGCTTCCGCCGCGCTGCTTTGGAACACAAGGAAACATCATGATACCTCATATCACCGCGCTTTACGCAGCGCCGCTTGCGCTTTTCATGGTTGCGCTGTCTATCCATGTCACCATGCTTCGGGCCCAAACCAAAATCTCGCTGCTCGACGGCGGCAATCATCAGCTGACCGAGCGCATCCGCCGCCACGGCAACTTCGTTGAAAACGTGCCGATGGTTCTGTTGTTGATGCTGATCGCTGAAATGCTCGGAACACCAGGGACTTGGCTGCACGTCATCGGCGGCATTCTTGTCGCCGCCCGCCTCATCCACATTTTCGGCATCAGCTTTGACAAGGCCGATCCATTGCCGCGCATCGCCGGCGGAGGCATGACGAGCCTTACCACTTTGCTTGCGGCAGGGAATATTCTGGCGCGTGTAATGGCAGGATAATTTTCAAAACATGTCGATCCGGCTCCGCGCCATTCGTCATCACTTTGCAAGACCGGGACGGGCAGTCTCGAAACCGAATCAGAAAGATTGGAGAACATCATGAAATATCTGGCTCTTATTTATTCCAACGACGCGGCCAACCCGCAGTATGGCAGCCCCGGCTTCGGCGAAATGATGGGTGCGTACAATGTCGCCACCGAAACCTACAAGCGCGATGGCGTCATGCTGGCCGGAGAGGGACTGCAGAAGTCCACCACCGCGACGACAATCCGCGTGCGCAATGGCAAGACAGAGACGGTGGATGGCCCGTTCGCCGAGACCAAAGAGCAGCTTGGCGGCTTCTACCTGTTTGACTGCGCCAATCTCGACGAAGCGATCAAATATGCCGCGATGATCCCCACCGCCGCGTGGGGCAGCGTGGAAGTCCGCCCTGTCATGCAATACGGCTGAACCCTTGGCGGGCCAAACCCATGCAGAGAACGCCGCGCGGCAGGCCGTTGAGCTTGCCGCGCGGGAGCATTTTGGCAGGCTGCTGGCGGTTCTCATCAAAGATCTGCGGGACTTTCAACTGGCCGAGGACTGTCTACAGGACGCGCTGGAATCGGCCTTTGTCCATTGGAGCCGCAGCGGCCCGCCGCAATCGCCGCCCGCCTGGCTTTTGCAAACCGCGCGGCGCAAGGCCATCGACCGGATTAGACGTATGAAGAATTTTGACAAGAAGGCGCTGGAATATGGCTATCTGATCGAGCTGGATCAGCACGCTTCCGGCGAAGACGCGCCGTCCATTCCCGACGAGCGTCTGCGGCTGATCTTCACCTGCTGCCACCCGGCGCTCGACCAGAAAACCCGCGTGGCGCTGACACTGCGCACCCTGTGCGGCCTCACCACCACCGAGATCGCCCGCGCCTTTGTCGACAGCGAGGACGCCATGGCGCAGCGTCTCGTGCGGGCGCGGCACAAAATCGACAAGGCGGGCATCCCTTACGAAGTGCCGGAGCCGGACGCCTGGAACGAGCGGCTGAACTCGGTTCTTGCAGTCATCTATCTTGTGTTCAACGAAGGCTATGCCGCGACGTCCGGCCAGCAATTGCTGCGGGCCGACCTCTGCGAGGAGGCAATTCGGCTCGCCCGCCTCTTGATGCTTCTGCGTCCCGGCGAACCGGAAATTGAGGGGCTTGCCGCCTTGATGCTGCTCAACCATTCGCGCCGCGCCGCGCGGCTTGCAAAGGACGGGGCGTTCGTGCCGCTGGAGTCTCATGACCGCAGGCTCTGGGACAAAGCGCGGATCGGGGAGGGGATTACGCTATTGGAAACCGCCCTTTCGCGGGGCCTTCCCGGCGTTTACCAGCTGCAGGCGGCAATCAGCGCCGTCCATGCCGCGGCGGCGAGCCATGAGGGCACACGCTGGCAGGAAATTGCGCTCCTGTATGAGCGGCTGCACGCGCTGTCGCCGAACCCGGTGTTCCTCCTCAACCGGGCCGTGGCGCTGTCTTTTCCGGGAAACCCGAAAGCGGGGCTGGACGCCATGATGGAGCTTCAGGAGAGTCTTGGCGCTTACCAACCTTTTTATGCGGCGCGGGCGGATTTTTTGCGAAGGCTGGGGCGGATCGCAGAGGCGCGCGAAGCTTATGTGGCGGCGATTTCATTGTCGGGAAACGCGGGCGAAAGAGACTTCCTGCAGGGGCGGCTCGCCTCATTGCCAAACTGAACGGCAGAAAGAGGGCTCGCCAAGATCAATCGCCGGGATTAGTCTCGTCCAGTCATCTCAAGAGGAGCCGTTCAATGACCAACCCCATGCTTCTCCAAATCCACCGCTATTGGTTCGGCGAGCTGAAGTCTCCCAGCGACCACCTGCCCAACACCGGCGAACTCTGGTTCAGCCGGTCGGACGAGACCGACCAGCACATCCGCGCGACTTATGAACCGTTCATCCATGAAGCCGCAGCAAAGAACTGGGATGTCGCCGGCCTGTCGCGCGAGGAAGGTGTGGCGCTTGTCGTGCTCTTCGACCAGTTTCCCCGTAATCTTTTCCGCGATTCCGGCAAACAGTTCGCGTTTGACGAAAAGGCGCGGGACATCACGCGGGCGCTAACAGCAGGTGGCCTTGACCGCTTTTATCCGATTGAACGAGACCTTCTGTCTCTGCCGTTCCAGCACCACGAAGATGCTGCCTCGCAAGATCTGTCCGTGTTCATGGCGGCTGACATGGCGGTGAAAGGCCCGGAAAACATGCGGGCCATGCACCGCATTTTACTGGACTTCGCCACCAAACACCGCGACCTGATCCGCAAATTCGGCCGCTTCCCGCACCGCAACACGCATCTGGGCCGCACGTCCACGCCGGAGGAACTGGTCTTCATGCAGGAGCATGGGCGCGGGTATTGAGCGGGGCGCGCAAGCCCGCGCCTGCCATAGTTCGAAATTCTTCGAATCCCCGCTTGACTCTGTCTCAAAACAGGCTTTATTTAACCAATCAGTTAATTAATCAAACGGTTCATCACAGTGCCATCCGATCCGCTGAGCTTGACATTCTCCGCGCTCGCCGACCCGACCAGACGGGCCATTCTGGCACGGTTGTCGAAGGGCGAGGCGTCGGTCAACGACTTGGCGGCGCCGTTTGCGATGAGCCTGCCGGCGGTGTCGAAGCATCTCAAGGTGCTGGAGAAGGCAGGTTTGATTTCGAGGGGCAGGGACGCGCAGTGGCGGCCTTGCAAGCTGAACGCCGAGCCTATGAAACAGGCGACCGGCTGGCTTGAGGAATACCGGCGCTATTGGGAAGGCAGTTTCGACCGGCTTGAGGACTATCTGAACAGTTTACAGGAAGAGGAGAGGACCAAATGACTGACACCAGCGCACTACACGAGCTTGTTTTGTCCCGGCTGCTCAACGCACCGCGCGAGAAAGTCTACAACTGCTGGACGCAGGAAGAGCATGTGGTGAAATGGTTCGCGCCCAAACCCTGGACAACGCCGTTCGCCAAGCTCGACGTGCGCCCTGGCGGCTCTATGATCGTCACCATGCGCTCGCCGGAGGGCCAAGACTATCCCGCGAACGGCGTCTATCTTGAAGTCATTCCCAACAAAAAGCTGGTCTGGACCGACGCCTATGCCAGCGCCTGGGTTCCGTCGAAGAAGCCCTTCTTCACGGCGATCCTGACCTTCGAGGATGAAGGCGGCAAGACGCGCTATACGGCGACGGCGCGGCATTGGAACGTTGACGACAAGACCGCGCATGAGAAAATGGGATTTCATGAAGGCTGGGGCACATGCGCCAGCCAGCTGGAGGCGGTGGCGGCGGGGCTTTAGCGGCCCTGAAGACCCAACAAAGAGGAGAACAAAATGTTGAAACGCACATTTCTGAAAACATCCATTCTGGCAATCACCGCCGCCGCGCTGCCGCTTTCCGCAATTGCCCAAGAAGCTAAGAAAACCGGCTACGCCGAGGTCAACGGCCTTAAATATTACTACGAGATCAGCGGCGCGGGCGAGCCTTTGCTTCTCTTGCATGGCGGTCTCGGCTCGCTGGACATGTTCGGTCCCGTCCTGTCGGCGCTGGCGAAAGGCCGGCAGGTGATCGCGGTTGACCTGCACGGCCATGGCCGCACGGCGCTGGGCGCGCGCAACATTGACCTCACAGCCATTGGCGACGAAATGGCGGCGGTTTTGAAGCAGCTGAACTATGGCCAGGTGGACGTGCTCGGCTATTCGTTCGGCGGCGGCGTGGCGTTCCGGCTCGCGGCGCAGCATCCGGACGCGGTGCGGCGGCTGGCGCTGGTCTCGGCGGGCTATGCCAGCGACGGCTTCTATGCCGACATGCGCAAGCAGCAGGCAATGGTTGGAGCTGATATGGCGCCGCTGATGGCGGAGACGCCGATGTTCAAATCCTACGCGGCGGTCGCGCCGAAGGTGGAGGATTTTCCGAAGCTGCTCGACCAGATGGGCAACTGGATGCGCGCCGACTCTGACTGGTCCGCCGATGTGGCGAAGCTCAAAATGCCGGTGATGCTGATCTTCGCCGACTCTGACATGTACCGGCCCGAGCATGTGATCAAATTCTACCAGCTGCTCGGCGGCGGTTTGAAGGACGCGGGCTGGATGCGCGAGACCATGTCGCAGAACCGGCTGGCGATCATTCCGAACCGCACGCATTACGACATTTTCTTCGCGCCGGAGCTTGCAGCCGCCGTGCTGCCGTTCTTGAATGGCGAGACCAAAGTGAAGACGTGGGACGAAATGCTGGCGGAGACGAAGTGAGATGAATGAAAAATCCGCTATGGTTCCCTATAAGGTCGTCAGCTCCCGGCTGTTCAAACACAGCCCGAAGAAGCTGTTCGACGCTTTCGCCGATAGTGAAACCTTGAAAAAATGGTGGGGACCGCAGGGCTTCGCCAACACGATTGAAGCGTTCGACTTCCGCCCCGGCGGCGTTTGGCGGCACACGATGCACGCCCCGGACGGCGGCGCGTTTGAGAACGATTCCGAGTTCATCGAGATCGACCGGCCGAAGCGGATTTCGTTACTGCACAAGGGGCCGATGCACGTGTTCACGCTGACCATGGATTTCATTCCGCGCGGGGCGCAGACCGAGCTTGTCTGGACCATGGACTCGCAGAACATGGGTGAAAACAAGGAGATGATCGGCTTTATTGAAGCCGCCAACCAGCAGAATTTCGACAAGCTCGCCGCGCATTTGGGCGGCAAGGGCTGAACCGGAAAGTCAAGGAGACCTCACATGCGCAAGCTCATCGGAGGCGTTTTTCTATCGCTGGACGGCGTCATGCAGGCGCCGGGCGGCCCGCCTGAGGATCCGACCGGCGGATTTGAATTCGGCGGATGGTCGGCAACTTTCTGGGACGACAAAATGGGCGCGGCGATGGGCGGCCTGTTCGGCGAGCCGTATGACTTGCTGCTCGGCCGCAAGACCTATGAGATTTTCGCGGCGCACTGGCCCTATGTTCCGGACGACGATCCGATAGGGCAGGCGTTCAGCAAGGCGGCGAAATATGTGCTGACGCGCGGCAATGACGCGCTGGAATGGCAGAACAGCCACAGGCTGGACGGGATTGACGCAGTGAAGGCGCTCAAGGCAGGCGAGGGGCCGACGCTGCTCATTCAGGGCAGCTCAACGCTTTATCCGCAGCTACTGTCCGCCGGGCTGATTGACAGCCTGTTTGTCATGACGTTTCCGGTCATTCTCGGCAAGGGCAAGCGGCTGTTCGGCCAAGGCACGCCATCGGGCGCCATGAAACTCGTCAGCAGCGAGGTTTCGACGACGGGCGTGCTTATGGCGACTTATGAGCCGGCGGGCGCGGTTCCCATCGGCACATTCGAGCTTCCCAACACGAGCGCCGCCGAACTGAAACGCCGCGCGCGCATGGCGCGCGAGGGATGAAATTGGATTTTGGCAGCGGCATCCCGGACATTGCGAACCCGCTTGACCGCCGCACGCGCCGGGGCATAGGCTGGATGTCCGGTCATTTTTGGCGGGAGAAACCGTATGCAAACGCCTCTCTGCGACCTGCTCGGCATAAAGATCCCTATAATACTGGCCCCCATGGGCGGAGCTGTGGGCCCGCGCTTGACGGCTGCGGTCAGCAATGCCGGCGGGCTCGGAACGATCCCGCTTTGGGGCGGGGATATCGCCACGCTGCGCCGGAAAATCCGGGAGGTCCGCTCGCTGACTTCAGGCCCGTTCGCCGTCAATCTGAATATCGCATTCACCAATGAGGAGCGCCTTGCCGCCTGCCTGGAAGAGGGCGCGCCGATCATATCTTTGTTCTGGGGGGAATCGCCTGAAATGGTGGAGCAGGCCAAGGCCGCCGGAGCGATCGTGATGCAGACGGTCAGCACCGGCCAGCAGGGCCGGGCAGCGGTGCAAGCCGGCGCCGATGTGATCGTTGCACAGGGGTGGGAAGCGGGCGGGCATGTGCGCGGCGCCGTCGCCACAATGGCTCTGGTCCCGGCGGTCGTCGACGCGGTTTCGCCGTCGCCTGTTGTTGCGGCGGGCGGCATAGCCGAAGGCCGCGGTCTTGCGGCGGCGCTCGCCCTCGGGGCGTCCGGAGCCTGGATCGGCACACGGTTCCTCGCCTGTCCCGAAGCCGAAATTCACGAACACTACCGCGAGCGCGTGATCGGGGCCTGCGAGTCTGACACCGTGTATCTTGAGAACCTGTTCGACATCGGCTGGCCCGACGCGCCGCACCGCGTGCTGCGCAACAAGACCGTCGCCGATTGGGAAAAAGCCGGGCGGCCCGAACCGGGCGACCGGCCCGGTGAAGCCGAAGTCATCGCGGTCTCGGGCGCGCAAGGGCCGCTTCTGCGCTACGGATGCAATACTCCGCCTGACGACGCCGATGGCGATGTCGAGGCAATGTCGATGTGGGCCGGCCAAGGCCTCGCCATGGTCCGCAAACGCCAGCCGGCTTCCGAAACCGTCAAGGAGATTTATGAGGAAGCCTGCTCAATACTGAGGGCACTTGGCGCGGCTAATTCAACCCGCTCCAAACAGCCATTCCTGCAGATACATGCAATGCGGAAACACAAGGACATGAACCAATAGCCAAGTGAGGGAAAATGCGAACGCGGCAGGCCCGGCGCGAGGCGCTTTCAAATACAGGCCGGCCCCCAGAATAACCAGCAAGGGGTCGGTGACAACCCGGTTTCCCCAGAACTCAACCCCATGGAACCAGGTGGTGACGGCTAGGTTGAGCAGGCCTGTCTCCAGATAATGTTCGATGGACTCCCATGCATAGGAACATCCGATAACTGCGAGAAAGTAGCTCGCTGTCACCGGGCTTTTTTTGAGGCCCGCAGCGTCGATTTTGAGAGAGCGCCGCATCAAGTAAAGGACCGCGCCGCCAAGCGTCGCCCCGGCGACGAAGTGTTCGATCGACCAAATGTCAAACCACGCCTGTGTTTTTGGACCTATGAGCATTCCTGAGCGTGGCCATTGGTTCGAGCGCCCCGCACGCGTAGCTCAATCTGCGCCGCGCAGCAAGAAGCCCTGCGGGTTTGACGGGCCAAGGCGGGCGGTTTGCGCCTGCGATCTCTTGCGGTCTTCGCCCAAGGCAGATCGCGGGGCGGGCCGTGACCGGATGGCGGCCGGGACGAAGGCGGGTGACTTCACGCTGCTTCGTCCGGCCGATGAGCTTGAGATTGAAACGCCGCGCGCATATGGTGCGCGAAGGCTGAACCCAACGGGAGGGACAGTATATGGGCCTGCCCGTCATCACCGCTTTTGAAAGCTCGCCCGACAAGGGCATGGGACTGTCACGCGACGTGCGCGTGCGCTGGGCGCTGGAGGAGGCGGGCCAGCCTTATGAGGTCCGCCTCGTTTCGTTCAGCGCGATGAAAGAGCCTGCGTATCTGGCGCTTCATCCGTTCGGTCAGATTCCGACCTATGAGGAAGACGGCCTCGTCCTGTTCGAGACGGGCGCGATCCTGCTGCATATCGCAAAGCGGCATAAGGGCCTGCTGCCTGATAATGCAAACGCAAGGGCGCGGGCGGTCGCGTGGATGTTCGCTGCGGTCAGCACGGTCGAGCCGCCCATACTTGAGCTTGCGAACGCCAAGCTTTTGGAGAGCGATAAGTCTTGGGGCAAGGAGCGCATGCCTCTGGTCATGGACCGCGTCCGCAGCCGTTTGAAGCCGCTTTCCGCCCGGCTTGGCGATGCTGACTGGCTCGATGGCGGCTTCAGCGCGGGCGATCTGATGATGGCGCACGTGCTGCTCAGGCTCAGGCCGTCGGGCCTGCTTGACGAATATCCAAACCTTGCCGCCTATGTGGCCCGCAGCGAAGCGCGGCCCGCTTACCTGCGGGCGTTCGCCGCGCAGCTGGCGGTTTTTACCGGGTCGCAGGGGCACGGGACAAAGCAATGAAATATCCTCGCAGCAATTTTGCCATGGCGTGCATATGCTGAACTCAAAGGGAAGGAAATAGTATTATGGGCAAACTCACCATCACATCATTTGTCAGCATTGACGGCGTCATGCAGGCGCCGGGCGGGCCGGAGGAGGACACAAGCGGCGGCTTTGCGCATGGCGGCTGGCTGGTGCCGCACGCCGACGAGGGCATGGGGGCGGCGATCATGGAGATATTCCCGCGCGCCAGCGCCTTTCTGCTTGGCCGCGGCACCTACGATATTTTCGCCGCCTCATGGCCGAAGGTGACGGACGAGAATGATCCGGTCGCGGTGAAGCTCAACGGCCTGCCGAAACATGTCGCCTCGCGCAGCCGGACAAGCTTTGAATGGAACAATTCGACGCACATTGCCGATGTCGTCCGCGATGTGGCGGCGCTGAAGGCGAAGTATGACGGCGAGATTCAGGTGCATGGCAGCCCCGGGCTTTTGCAGACCCTGATCGAACACGACCTGATCGATGCGTACAACCTCTTCATTTTCCCGGTCGTGCTCGGCTCCGGAAAACGGCTGTTCGGGTCGGGCGCAATGCCGGGAACGATGAAGCTGGTGAAGTCAACTGTGACCGAAAACGGCAACATCATAGTCACCTATCACCGGGCCGGGCCGCTGAAGACCGGTGAGTTTGATGTCGATGAGCAGACCGGCTCCATGGACGTGGTCGAGCGCAACAAAGCAATGTGACGGATTGGCGAAAAGCTTGAAGCCCTTCCGGCTTTGGCGTAGCATCGCTTCTGCAATATCAAGAACGGGAGCCCGTCATGGAAATCCTCAAAACCATCCTCTACATCCTCATTCTGGCCGCCATCGCGCTGCTGGTTTACGCGGCGATGCGGCCCAACACGTTCCGGCTTGAGCGCTCGACCGTCATCAAAGCCCCACCGGAGAAGGTCTTTGGCCTCATTCAGGATTTCAAGCAGTGGACCGGATGGTCGCCATGGGAAAACATTGATGCCGAATTGAAGCGCACCTACAGCGGCACGCCATCCGGCGTCGGCACGGTCTATGAATGGCTCGGCAAGAAGACCGGACAGGGGAGGATGGAAATCACCGAGGCGAACCCCGGCAGGAGAGTGTCGCTGAAACTCGATTTCCTTAAGCCGTTCAAGGCCAACAACATCACCGATTTCGACATGACACCGCAGGACGGCGGCACGCGGGTGGCCTGGGCCATGCACGGCCCGCTCAGCCTCATGCAGCGCGTCATGCATATTTTTTTCAGCATGGAGAAGATGGTCGGGCCGGATTTTGAGAAGGGGCTGGCGAACATGAAGGCGCTGGCGGAGAAGTAGCATGGAAAGCGGCAGGTCGGCATGGGGCGTTCCGCCGTTCTTCCCTTCTCCCCGTTCTCACGGGGAGAAGGTGCCTGAAGGGCGGATGAGGGGCAGTGCCGAAGGTTTGAAATTTGGGTGAAAGAACATACAAAAAATCCGCAAGTTATTGAACGATATAAACTTATCAATAACCTTGCACCCTCGGCGCGGGGGGGGGCGGGGCGCAGGCCGGACCCAGGCCAGGCAAACCGCGCGGAGGCGGCGGCTAAGCCGGTGGCATACGAGCGCGAGAACTCACACGCCGCCACCAACCGAAAAAGAACACAAAAA
>JANMMM010000370.1:0-21771 GCA_031373225.1 Phyllobacteriaceae bacterium
TCTCGATCCGCGCCGCCATGACGCTGGCGCTGAAGTCCGCTTTCAGTTTTGGAAGGCTCGGCATTGCCGCGCGCAGGCGGCTGGAATCTTCGGTGAATTCAAGCATTTTCAAAGCAAGCTCGTCCGCATCCGGGTTCATCAGGGCGTAGGAGCCCTCGCCAAAAATTTCAGGTATGCCGCCGACCGCGCTGGCTATCATGGGCATGCCTGCCGCAAGCGCTTCGAGCACAATGTAGGGCATGGCTTCGGCACGTGAGGGGACGACAATGCAGCGCGCCATGTTGAACGCCTGGCGCGCGGGCTTTGGCGGATGAAAGCTGACCTGCTCGCTCATGCCGAGCGCCTTGACCTGCAGCTTGTACTTTTTGAGATCATCGCCTGCGCCGACCATGACGGCGGCAAGCGGCCCGTCCGCCGCTTTTCCGGCTTTGGACAGCGCGTCGATGAAAATGTCCGGACCTTTCAGATCGCGCATCATGCCGATGAAAAGAAAGTCCGCCGCGCCTGCGCTGAGATCGCGCGGTTCAAACTCCACGTCCTGCAATCCGTTGTAAATCACCGTGTGCGCCACTTTCGGCGGTCGCACTTTGGCGGCGTAGGTGCGCCGCTCATATTCGGACACGAAAAGGAGGTGGTCGCTCATCCGCTCCAGCATCCGCTCGATGCCGAAGAAGAGCTTGCCTGTCATGGCGTCTGAATCATAGTGCAGTGAGCCGCCATGCGGCGAATAGAGACGGGCTACGCGGGACCCGAAAACCCGTAACGCTGATCCGAACAGGCGCGAGTAAACGCCGCCCTTGGCCCCATGGCCGTGCAGAATGTCCGGACGCAATCCTTTGATAATCTTGAAAGTCCGCCACGCGGCGGCAATGTCGCCGGGGCCGATATGGCGCTGCATGGCGACCCGGTGCAGGCCCATCGACAGCTTGGCTTTGACACCTTCAAACAGCTTTTCCTCATATTCCCCGCCTGTGGAGGAATCGCAGACAATGCCGACATGATGCCCGGCGGCGACCTGCGCGTCCACCAGGTCGCGCACATGACGGAAAATGCCGCCCACCGGGGAGCGGAAACAATGCACGATTCTCATGGGTGGGCCGGAGCGACTGCCAGATGTCAAAACAGCCGCTCTCGCACGTAAATTGTGTCGCCGGGCAAAAGCGGGTCGCTGATCAGCACCCGTCCGGTCATGACCTTGCCGTTGATGGCGCGGGTAATGTCTACATTGCCTTGGAGGGCGCGCACGGAAAATCCGCCGGCGACCGCCACGGCCTTCTGCACAGTCATTCCGGGCACGTAGGAATATTGCCCGGCGGAGCCGACTTCGCCCATGACGAAGATCGGCCGGTAGCGGTCAATGTCGACGGAAACGTCCGGGTTGCGCAGGAAGCCGTTCTGCAGCTTTGCCGCAAGATCGCCCTCAAGCTGCTGTGTCGTGCGTCCGCGCGCCACAACCGAGCCGACCAGCGGAAAGGCGACATAGCCGGCCTGATCGACGCTGTAAGTGTTGGTGAGCGATGTCTGCTCGAACACAGTGACGCGGACCCGGTCGCCCGAATCCAACAGGTAAGGCTTGTTGATCGCGGCGTGAAAGGCGGGCGGGGCTGGCTGGTAGCTCGCACAGCCCGCAGCGGCGAGGAGGATGAGGATGGCGCTGGAAAATCTGATACGCATGTTCTTTGAGCCCACACAGCGTTAACACCAGGTACAAAGCCCTTGGCAAACATGGCACAATTATCGAACGGTTAGGGTTAATGGCCAGTTAAACTGAGGCCTCTTCACTTTGAAGATGATGCAATCAGTGTTCGGACGCGCCCGATCCAACTATCTGTTAAAATTCATTAATATTGGTTCAACCTCCGCTTAACCTCATGGTTACCATATTCTTTTACCGTCGCGCGCAAGCAGTTTGCGGAGTACGCGTGATGAACGGTCCTGACAGATACGAATCCGACTTGGATATTGACATCGCAAGTCTTTTCGTCAGCCTGTGGCGCGCCAAAGGCAAAATTCTGATTGGATCGCTGGTTGCCACCGGACTTGCCTATGGGCTCACGCTGGCCGTCACGCCAAAGTACAATTCCGCCGCGCGCATTTTCATTGACCGGACGGAATCCGTCTTTACCCGCCCCGGCCAGGACAAGGTTGACGACGCGCCGATTCTGGATCAGGAGGCAATCAAGAGTCAGGTGGAGCTGATAGGCGCCAACGAAGTGCTAAGCAAGGTTGCGCGGGCCAACAAGCTCGCCGAAAACCCGGAGTTCGATCCGGCTGAGCGAATCTCCTACGTAAAGTTGGCGCTCATTCTCACCGGCTTGGTCAACGATCCTGCTAGTATGCAGGAGGAAGAACGCACGCTTGCGACAATGCGCAAAAACCTCAAAGTCTACAGTGTTGAAAACTCCCGAGTCATCGTCGTTGAGTTCTCGTCTGCGGACAAACTGCTGGCGGCGAAAATCCCAAATGAGATTGCGGCCGAGTATCTGGCCGCGCAGCGCAGAGCCAAGGGCCAGTCCAATTCGGATGCGACGGAATGGCTGGAGCCGGAAATTGCGGCGCTTCGCACGAAGGTGAGGGAGGCCGAGGAAAAAGTTGCACAATACCGTTCGCAGTCTGATCTTCTGATCGGGCAGAACAATTCTGTTTTGGCCACCCAGCAGCTGGCGGAGCTTTCCACGGAGCTGTCGCGGGTGCGCGCGAACCGTGCGAACGCCGAGGCGAAAGCTTCCAGCGTGCGCGCCGCGCTGGACGGCGGTGCGTCGATCGACACCCTGCCGGAAGTCATTTCGTCAAATCTAATTCAGCGCCTGCGCGAGCGGCAGGTGCAGCTCAAGTCCGAGATCGCCGACCTGTCGACAACACTGCTTGACGGGCATCCGAGGATTAAAGCGCTGCGCTCGCAACTGGCAAACCTGCAGAGGCAAATCGCGTCGGAGGCCGCAAACATCCTTGACAGCCTTGAAGGCGAGACCAAGACAGCGGCGCTGCGCGAAAAAGAGCTTGTCAAGAATCTGAACGGTCTGAAGGTAGAATCCGGGCGCGCCAACGACGAGGGGGTCGAGCTGAAAGCGCTTGAGGCCGAGGCAGAGTCGCAGCGTCAGCTACTTGAATCCTACCTGTCGCGCTACCGCGAGGCCAAATCGCGCAATGACCGCGGCTACGAGCCCACCGACGCAAGGATCATCTCGCCGTCGCAGGTGCCGGGCGAACCCTATTTCCCCAAGAAGATACCGATTGTCAGCGCCGCTTTTGCCGGCTCGCTGCTGCTCTTGTCGCTTATCACCATGCTGCGCGAGTTGTTCAGCGGGCGCGCATTGAAGCCTGCCGCAGGCACGCGGTTCTTCCCGGAAAGCGAGCTTGCGCCACAGGTTTCCATGGCTGCGGCACCGCAAGAATCCGCTGCGGAAACTGAGTCTGCGCCGGAAAAGCGCGCCGAAGCCAGCCTGATGTCCTTTTCGCCGGAAGAGCAGCCCGCGCCGCCGCCTGCGCCGGAGTCCGATCCTGAGCACTCCATCAAAGCCATCACTGACCGGCTGATTGAAAAGGGCGCTTCGCGCGCGATCATCGTTTCGCCTGAGGGCGACGAGGCTTCGGCCTCAGCGGTCCTCATCGTGCGCGAACTGGCGGACCGCGGCCTGCGCTCCATCCTGCTCGACCTGACATCGACGGGCTCGGCCTCGCATCCGATGATCGACGGCTTTGCCCTGCCGGGCATCACGAACCTTTTGGCCTCGCAGGCGCAATTCCGCGACATCATCCACTCCGATCCCTATTCCGGCGCGCATGTCATCCCCAATGGCACCGCTGAGCCCAGTCAGGCGATGCGGGCCGTCGAGCGGCTGCCGATCATTCTGAATGCGCTGACCACCGCCTATGACACGGTGATTGTCGAATGCGGCCCTGCTGATCCAAGGGGCATTGCGCGGCTAGTGACGCCCGGTTCCGAAATCATCATGAGCGTGATCAATCCGGATGATGCGAGCATCGTCAAAAGCGCCGCGGCGCTACAGGATGCGGGCTATGAGGATATTCTGCTGGTGACGCCCGTCGGCTCCATGCCAACCGCGCCTGAGCCGGACCGTTCCGCTTTGCGGCGGGCTTAGCTGGCGTCTTCACTGACCTCGGCGCCCTTGCGCATCCGCAGTTTTTTGATGAGACCGAACAGATACGCATTGCGCTTTATGCCGAGCTTCGCCTTGCCCGCCGCCTTGTAGATTTGCGCATAGGCAAGGCCCCTCATGCCAAAGCCCTTCACGGTTTCGAAATGCTGGGTTTCAGTGTCGCACCAAGCGCGCTTGTAAGGCTCGTCGCCAATGCCGAAATCGAAAACCTGCGTGCCATCGTCGCAGGCGCGCTTGATCATCTGGTGGAACAAGAAGTCGCCGGGGCTCAGCGTCGGCTCATGCGCGCGCACCGCGCCGAATTCAACAGTGTTTGTCCCTTGCCGCATCGTGCTTCCCGCAACTGCAAGGATGTCTCCGCTGACGCGCAGCGCGTCCAGCCGGAACGGCGCGTTTGGATCTTGTGCCCCCGCGCCGAACAGCGCCTTGAAAAACTCTTTGATTTCCTGGCGCTCGAAGGTGTTCCTGAGACCAAACTCCTCGAACCGCCTCGCCTTCATGACAAAGAATGTATCGAGCATTTCGCCGACTGCGCCGGCGTCGCCGGCAACGTCGCATTTCCAGCCTCCGCGCTCATCCATGCGCCGCGCTTGTTGGCGCATCTTTTTCAATTTGCGCGCTCCGCTGCGGTGTTTGATCAGGTTTTCAAAACTCGGGTCAAGCGCAAACGACAGAGCAAGGTTTGGGCTTGGCTGTGAGGGCAGCGCGGTGAATGGATTGAGAACGCCGCTTATTTCCGGCTGCTGGCGGGCGAGGACGACAGCGTCCAGTTTTGGCAACGCAAGGCAGAAGGCTTTGAGGAGCGCGTCTGCAATGTCAGCTGTCACAATTCCAATGCGCTCTTTGCGCAGCATTGGAAAGTTGGCATTGGCGTGCGATCCGCCAATAAAACGGGCAATCTGGAACCCTTTGTCTTTAACAATTTCGAGTGGCAGCAGCAGCACCGGCAGCTCATCTTCGAAAACGGCGCCACATTGGATCTGCGGATTGACCTTTTCTGCCCAACACTCCACCCAATGGCGCGACTGCGCAGCGCCGAAGCAGTCATCCGGCGCAAACGCGCCCCAAAGCCCCGCAGTTCGCGCGAGCGGCAGCACGTTGACGCTGATGCGTGATGGTTCAGCCATGGTGTGATTTTTGCCGCGCCAATTGCGTTTTCCACTGTTGCTTATGGATTTTCGATACCAGACAATGGTGAAGAAACGGTCGATACGTATGGCGGCGCAGCTCTATGGCTTCGGCTTGCGCTCCATCCAGGCGATCAGCCACATTGCCGGCGCTATCCAAAGCACGCCGCTCACCGCGAAAAAGGCCAGATGAGTCCAGGCGCTTGATTCCGCCAGCCGGTAGCTCGCAATTGTCGTCGCAGCCAGCGCATAGATCACAACCAAGGCGACCAGCAGCACGGTTCCGATGAGCTTTTTCAGGCGGGGCGGCATACCATTCCTTTTTTTCTGTGACAAATAGCGCGCAAAGCGCGAACGCCGAGCGCGGCAATATGACCTTGGATACGCCTTGTTTTGGTGCGGCGAATGAGCCAAATCCCTCCCGACAAGCGGAGCCAGCTCATGACGATAGCCTTTAGCCCCGAAATCCTGACCGAGGCAAGCCGCAGAGGAGCGGCGAACCGCCGCGCCCTATCGCGCTGGCTGGCATTCACCGCGCTTTTGATCTTCGCGCTGGTCGTCGTCGGCGGCATGACGCGGCTGACGGACTCGGGCCTTTCAATCACAGAATGGAAACCCATTCACGGCGTCATTCCCCCCATGAACGATGCGGACTGGCAGGAGGAGTTCGCAAAGTACAAGCAGATTCCGGAATATTCCGAGGTCAATGCAGACATGGACCTGTCTGGCTTCAAGCGCATCTTCTGGTGGGAGTGGGCGCACCGCTTTCTGGCGCGGCTTGTGGGCGTCGCGTTCGCGCTGCCGCTGGCCTTCTTCTGGCTGACCGGCCGTCTCGAAAGTGCGCTCAAGCCAAGGCTGCTCGGCCTGTTGGCGCTGGGCGGCGCTCAGGGCGCGGTGGGCTGGTGGATGGTGGCGTCCGGGCTCTCCAAGCGTGTTGATGTCAGCCAGTACCGCTTGGCCGCACATCTGACGCTGGCCTCGCTGATTTTCGCCGCCATCATCTACGTCATGCGCGGGCTTGCCGTTTATTCGGAAAGGGCGGCCCGCGAAGGGACGCGGCGGTTTGCCGGCCTCATGGTTCTGCTTGTTCTCGCGCAGATCTATCTCGGCGGCCTCGTCGCCGGCCTTGACGCTGGCATGAGTTACAACACTTGGCCGCTGATGGACGGCAGCCTTATTCCCAGCGACCTCATCGCCGTTGATCCAGCTTGGCGCAATTTCTTTGAAAACCCAAAAACGGTGCAGTTCGTCCACCGCGCCGGGGCCTATCTGATTTTCATCTTGGCCTTTGTGCATATGGCACTGACAGCGGCGCACGAGCCGGGCACTACCCATTCAAGGCGCGGCATTGCCCTGTTCATGCTCGTGTCGGCACAGGCGGCGCTCGGGATTGTGACGCTGCTCTGGCAGGCGCATCCGCATGCTGCGATCATGCATCAGGCCATGGCGCTGTTCGTGCTGGCGTTCGCGGTGGCGCACTGGCGGGGGACAAAGGGCGCCTATGCAGCGGGAACGCCC
This sequence comes from Phyllobacteriaceae bacterium, assembly GCA_031373225.1. Taxonomy (GTDB): domain Bacteria; phylum Pseudomonadota; class Alphaproteobacteria; order Rhizobiales; family Rhizobiaceae; genus JANOYJ01. Next base: position 6,767 of record JANMMM010000370.1, read on the forward strand.
CTTGAAGCGTTCTAGGCGGCCGTCCCCAGCATCAGGTCCAGGTTCTGCACCGCCGCCCCCGACGCGCCTTTGCCGAGATTGTCGAGCTGTGCGACGAGATTGACCTGGCCATTGCCTTCGGTCCCGAACACGTAGAGCCGCATGATGTCCCGGTTGTTCAGCTCCTCGGGGTCTAGGCGGGCCAAGGCGCGGCTTTTATCGAGCGGAACCACTTCAACAACATTCTGACCGGCATAATATTCTGCAAGCGAAGCATGGACGGCTTCAATGCCCGCAGCCTTTTTCAATTGCTCAAGATGCAGCGGAACCTGCACCAGCATTCCCTGCGCGAACCGGCCGACGGAGGGAGAGAAAACAGGTCTGCCAGTGAGCAGTCCGTGCATTGTCATCTCGGCCACATGCTTGTGCTGCAAGGGCAGGCCGTAGAGGAAATGCGCCGCACTGATATGGTCCGGGTTCGCCGCGTCCTCCATCTGCGCGATCATCTGCTTGCCGCCGCCCGAATAGCCGGAGACAGCGTTGACGGTGACCGGATAGTCAGCTGGCAGAATGCCCGCCGCGACCAGCGGGCGTATCAGGCCGATGGCTCCGGTCGGATAGCAGCCGGGATTGGCGACGAGGCGCGCAGAGGCGATTTTGGCAGCCTGAGCGCCGTCCATTTCCGCAAAGCCGTAGGCCCAGCCCGGAGCAACCCGGTGCGCGGTTGATGTGTCGATGACCCGCACGGAGTTCAACCCGTCCAGCAGCGCCACAGCCTCCTTCGCCGCATCGTCGGGAAGACAAAGGATGGCAATGTCGGCGCTTTTCAAATAGTCCTCGCGCATCGCCTTGTTGCGCCGCTCGGCTTGCGGGATTGAAATTACGTCAAGGTCATGCCGCTTGGCAAGGCGCGCGCGGATTTGCAGCCCCGTCGTGCCATGTTCGCCGTCGATGAAGATTTTCGGTTTCAAGCGCCTGTTCTTTCAGTTCAGTTGCCGCGCATTTATGGCTTGGCGCGCTTGGATGCAAGAAGGCCGAGCACATGCATGGCGACCGTTGCGCCAGCGATTGCGGTCACATCGGCGTGGTCATAGGCCGGCGCGACTTCGACCACATCGGAGCCGACAATGTTCAGCCCGCCAAGCTTTGTCAGAACGGACAGCATTTTCGCCGACGAAGGCCCGCCGGACACTGGAGTTCCGGTTCCCGGCGCATAGGCCGGATCGAGGCAGTCAATGTCGAATGTAAGATATGTTTTCGCATCGCCGACATGCTTCAAGATCACATCGGCGATTTCAGCCGTGCGCATCTCTTCCAGCTCGTAGCCGGTGACAATCTTGATGCCAAAATCCTCCGGCGCGCAGGTGCGGATGCCGATTTGGATGGAGCGCTTGACATCAATGATCCCCTCGCGCGCCGCCCGCCCAACAAACGAGCCATGGCTGATGCGCTTGCCGTCGTCGAACCATGTGTCCTGATGCGCGTCGAAATGCACCAGCGCCAAGGGGCCGTGCAGAGCCGCATGAGCTTTGAGCAAAGGCCAGGTGACGAAATGATCGCCGCCCATCGAATACAGAAATGCGCCGGTCTTGATGATCGCCGCCGCCTGCCGCTCGATGGCTTTCGGCGTCTTCCAAAGCTCGGCATAGTCGAACAGGCAGTCGCCATAGTCGATCACCGCCATGTTCTTGAACAGATCGATGCCGAACGGATATTGCGGGTCATTTTCGAAAATCGCCGAGGCGCGGCGGATCGCCTGCGGTCCGAAGCGCGCGCCGGGCCGGTTGGTGACGGCCTGGTCAAACGGGATGCCCCAGACAACAACGTCGGCGTTCTTCACATTTTTGGAGTAGGGTCGGCGCATGAAGGACAAAGCGCCGGCATAAGCGGGATCGCTCGCCGCCGCGCGCGCATCTTTGGAGGTGAAGGCATGGTCAATGGAGGTGGAGGGCATTTTAAAGGATTCCGCATGTTCTTGCCCTCACATAATTGAACGGAACGCGATTTGCTACCAAAGGATCGGGAGAATGTTTTCTCCGCAAAACTGTTTGAATTTGGCACAGCACGGCGTCAGGAGCATGGTTTGAAACAGCAATCGCCCCAAAGATTTCAAGTGCTCGACAGTTGGCGCGGTGTCTGCGCGCTGCTGGTGGCTTTGTTTCATTTTCCGCTGGCTGGTCCCATCGGCGAAAACGCCTTTGTGCGCGGTTCATTTCTGTTTGTGGATTTTTTCTTCGTTCTGTCCGGCTTCGTCATCGCCCATGCCTGCACGGAAAAAGTTGCGACAGGGCAGGGGCTGGCGAAATTTCTGGTGACGCGCTTCGGCCGTCTGTTCCCGCTGCACGCCTTCATGCTCGCCGCTTTCGTCGGATTTGAGCTGCTGCGCTGGGCTGTTCCTTCGCTCGCCGGCGGCGAGCCGCCATTTTCCGGCGCATTTTTACTTGATACGCTCCCGGCCAATCTCGCCTTGATGCACGGTACCGGCATCCACGATCATTTGAGCTGGAACGCGCCGAGCTGGAGCATTTCGACAGAGCTGTTCGCCTATGTTTTCTTCGGGCTGGCGGTTCTCTTGCTCGGAAAGAGATCGCTTGTCTTGTTTGCGCTCGCTGCCATTGCCGGACCGCTGTTGCTCTTCAAATATTCACCGGACTTCATGGACGCGACCTATGATTTCGGCCTTGTCCGCTGTCTTTATGGCTTCTCCGCCGGTGTGCTGACGCATGCGCTTTTGGCCGGGAAGATCGACACGGGACCAATGACCCGCGAGGCGCTTTGGACATGGACTTTCGCGGAGCTTGCGGTGGTTTGCGCCGTGATCCTGTTCGTATCCACCGCCGCCGCAAATGCCGGCGGCCTTATCGCGCCCCCGATGTTCGCCTTTGCCGTCGCGCTGTTTGCGCATGAAGGCGGCTATGTCAGCCGGTTGATGAAGACGCGGCCGCTGCTCCTGCTCGGGACGATCTCCTATTCGATCTATCTGACGCACATTTTCGTGCAGTCGCGTTTGATGAACGCGGCAAGGATAGTGGAGAGCCGCTTTGTCGAGGGCATCCTGACGGATACGGGAGAAGGAGTTCTCTACTCCTCGGCAATTGCCATTCCAGCGGTCATGTTGATGGCGGCGCTGACCATTGCGGCCAGCTATCTCACCTACCGCCTGATTGAAGCGCCCGGCCGGGACTTCTTCAAGCGCCTCGCCGCCCGCCTCCCGGCAAAGCTTCAGACCAGCCACACCCTGCCATAAGGCGGCAGCGCCAGCTCAGTGTGCTTCGGGTCGAGCGCCACGTCAGAAAGCGTCTCGTGAAACTCGGAGATGCCGTGGCTGGCGAGCCAGGATTTCGGCAGGTTCAGCCAATTGCCGGTGAAATTGAACAAAGCCAGCAGAGGGCCAAGCGGGCTTTCGCGTTTGAAGGCAAAAATGCCGGGATTGCCGATGTCAACGATGCGCGTCGGGCAGGTGGCCGCAAGGCGCGGATTGGCTTTGCGCCGCCGCAGTATGGCCTGCACGCCTTCAAAAATCCGGCCCTCGACAGTCTCAGGCTTGTGGCGCTTCGCGGCCTGCTTCCAATCCATTTTGGGCCGGTGCATCCAGCGGTTATCATGCGCCTTGGCCGGATCATTTGTATAGGAATGATCGTTCAAAAGTCCGATCTCATCGCCCATATACAATAGCGGCAGGCCGCCAAACGAGGCCATCAGCGCGTAACCCATCAGAATGCGGTCAATGGCGGTTGACACCGCCATTTTGTCCTTGTCTTCCAGCGCCGCCTCCAAGCCCGCCAGACTTGCAAACGAGCCGGAATTTCGCCGGTCGCCGGTGTCCGGGTTTTCCTGAAAGATGCCGCCGCGCGCGAAGGTTCCCGGATGCTGGCCGCTGAAAAAGTCCGCCAGATATTTGCGGTGGCCAAAGCCCGACATGCCCTGTATCGCCCCGCCGTCCTCATCCGTGACCGCCCAGCCGATATCGTCATGGCATCTGATGTAGGTGGCCCAGGAGGCGTTGCGGAACACGCCGGGGAAATGCGTGCCCAGCACATGCGTCATCAGCCGCACGTCGCGCGTGGCGAGCGATGACCAATACTGGACCATGAGATTGTTGTGGTAGGCAAGGTTGGCCTCGCGGCCCGAATGCCGGCCTGCGCCCAGATAAGGCACAAGATCGCGCGGCGAGACGATGGCCTCGGCCTTGTGGATAAGGGCAGGGGCGGCGATGCGGGTCGCGGCGCGCAGCGCCTGCAACAGGTCGTGGACCTCCGGCTGGTTCTGGCAGTTCGACCCCATGCGCTTCCACATGAATGCCACCGCGTCGAGCCGCAGCACATCGGCGCCCTTGTTGGCAAGATTGAGCATGATATCAACGACTTCGAGGAAGACGTTCGGGTTGGTCCAGTTCAAATCCCACTGATGCTCATTAAAAGTCGTCCAGACCCATTTCTTCGCGTCGTCATAAAAAGTGAAGCTGCCGGGCGCGGTTTCCGGGAAAACCTCGACCAATGTCTTTGAATATTCCTCCGGAATCTCGTCCGTGTCGAACATCCAGTAATAGTCCTGGAACTTCTTGTCGCCCGCCCGCGCCTTGACCGCCCACTCGTGTTCCTTGGCCGTATGATTCAGCACAAGGTCGATGCAGACGCTCATGTCCTTCGCCCTGAGCGCGGCGGTGACCTTTTCCAAATCCTCCATGGTCCCAAGCTCGGGATTGATCGCACGGTAATCCATCACCGAATAACCGCCGTCGCTGTCGCCGGGGCGCGGTTTGAGGCAGGGCATGAAATGCACATAGTTGACGCCGAGATCAGACAAATAGTCCGTATGCTTCAGAACACCCTTCAGGTCGCCGGAAAAGCGGTCGATGTAGAAGACGTAGCCGACCATCTTCTCCGACAGGAACCATTCCGGCTCAAGGTCGCGCTGCAGGTCGAGGTCTTTCAATTCGGGGGCGCGCTCGTTCCATCTTTGCTGGAGAAGCGTCTTCAGATCAGTGATGAAACTCTCAAACTTCGGATGCTCCCCATAAATCAGCCGCAGCGGCTCCATCAGGTCCGCCTCGCTGCGCTTCCAGCGCAGGTCGAAGATGCGCTGGTCGGCGGGGGACTTTGACGGCGCTTCGGCGGCTGGTGCGTGCTTGGCCATGTTTCCCCCGGGAAGTTGAATGCTCCCACGGCAATTGAATTGAAACCGCTTTAAATTTCAAGTGGCTAAGCAGACGAAAGTTGGACGGTTCGACTAAGATTTTCCAAGATCGGCAAGGCGACATTCACCAGCAATTGTCAAATGCGGGTCATTGACGATTATATATTTTTCTATATAAGTGTCGAAGTGGACCTTTCAATTGAACGCGAACTGCGGTGGGTCGGATCGTCGCGCAGGGACATGCGAGAACTGCCTGGGTCGGTGAGACGCGGGTTCGGGCTGTCTCTTTATGCTATTCAGTGTGGCGAGATGCCCTCCAATTGCAAACCCCTGAAATCGTTTTCAGGCGTTTGGGAACTCAAGGAGAACGACGAGGGCGGCACCTATAGAACTGTCTATGCGGTAAAGCTGTCGGACGCCATCTATGTGTTGCACGTGTTTCAGAATAAATCGAAATCGGGCATCGCCACACCGAAACCGGATGTGGATGTAGTCCGGGCCAGACTGAAATTGGCGCAGAAGCATGCCCAGAACGCCAAGGAGACCAAGTCATGAAAAACGATGTTGAGACTGGCAGCGGCAATGTATTCGCGGACATCGGGTTACTCGATGCCGGGCAGGAACTGCTTAAGGCAAGACTGATACTTCAAGTAAGACGTGTGATCCTTTCGCGAAAACTCACGCAAGCGGCGGCGGCAAACCTGCTCGGCACGACGCAGCCCCAAGTGTCTGGCCTAATGCGCCTTCGGCCGACTTCGCTTTCGGTTGGCAGACTAATCGAGTTTCTGACGATCCTCGGCCAAGACATCGAGGTCAAGGTAACTCCAGCGTCAAGCAATCGCTCCGGGCGCGTTGTGGTGAACGCCGCCGCCTGATTGGTTGAACAGAAATCTGAGTTGTAAGAATGTCCCGCTCCAAAAGACAGATCCAGATTACTGGGATAACGTGTGCCAAATCCGACAAGGATGACAAACAGCGCGCGGCGATGCGCGAACGCAAGAGTGTCAACGACAAGATAAAAGTCCATGCCGCCAGCGATGACTTTGAATTGCCGGACTATTTTGCGCACCCACGTTCAGGGCAGTATTCATTTGCCAAGGACGGCAAATATTTTCACGCGAAGCCGTCGCCAAAGGTAATGCGAAAATAGCCGATTCACGACTTGATGGTAAGTTCGCCCAGGCATCTCCTGATGACTGAACCCAAAAAAAGGCCCGCGCGAGGCGGGCTTTTTTTGGTTGGTTGAGAAGCGAAGTGATCACCGCTTCGAGAACTGGAAGCTCCGGCGGGCTTTCGCCTTGCCATACTTCTTACGCTCGACGACGCGTGAATCGCGTGTGAGAAAGCCGCCCTTTTTCAAGATCGGGCGCAGGCCCGGCTCGTAGTAGGTCAGCGCCTTGGATATGCCGTGGCGCACCGCGCCCGCCTGCCCGGAAAGCCCGCCGCCGGCGACGGTGGCGTGAATGTCGAACTGGGTGAGGCGGGCTGCGGCCTCAAGCGGCTGGCGCAGCAGCATCTGCAGCACCGGACGGGCGAAATAGGCCACATATTCCTTGCCGTTGACGACCATCTTGCCGGAGCCGGGTTTGACCCAGACGCGGGCGATGGCGTTCTTGCGCTTGCCGGTGGCGTAGGCGCGCCCTTGAGCGTCCAGCTTCTGAACATGCACGGGGGCGGCGATGACTGTGCCGTCCGGCGCGGAGGAGAGGGATTTAAGTGAGGAGAGGTCAGCCATGATCAAGCCTTCTTGTTTTTACGGTTGAGCGCGCCGACGTCGAGGGTGACGGGCTGCTGCGCTTCATGCGGATGGGTCGCCCCGGCATAGACTTTCAAATTCTTCATCTGGCGGCGGCCAAGCGGACCGCGCGGCACCATGCGCTCAACGGCCTTTTCCACAACACGCTCCGGGAAGCGGCCGGTGAGCAACTGACCTGCCGTGCGTTCCTTGATGCCGCCGATCCAGCCGGTGTGCCAGTAATATTTCTTGTCTTCGAGCTTCTTGCCGGTGAAGGCGACCTTCTCGGCGTTGATGATGATGACATTGTCGCCGTCATCGACATGCGGTGTGAAAGTCGGCTTGTGCTTGCCGCGCAGGCGGCTGGCGACGAGAGTGGCGAGACGGCCAACGACAAGCCCTTCGGCGTCGATCAATATCCATTTCTTCACCACATCCGCCGGCTTTTGCGAAAAAGTTGCCATTGGTATTGTCCTTGATAATGCCTCGTCACGCGAAGCCGTTTTTTGTTGCTTATGTTGCCTAAGGCAACGGGGCTTTGGCGGAGTTCCAAAGCGTGAGCGCCTTTAGCGGCATTTGTGCAGTGCCGTCAAGCACCATATTCCTGAAAAGTTTCAAAAATAGTGTTTGAAAACAACACATTAAAATAATGGTATTTAAATACCGCACAAAATGTCAGGCCAGTCCGCGGCCGGCCTGTCCCGGTATCGCGTAAGTGCCGGTCGCGTGCGCCAGCAGTGTCCCGCCGGACAGGCCGGTGATCGACACCTCGCAGACGGCGCTGCGCCGGCCCAGCCGCAGCAGGCGCGCCCGGCCGAGAATTGGCGCGGCCTCCGGTTTCTCGAGAAAATTTATGCTCATGTTCGAGGTGACGGCCAAAGCAACCGGTCGGATATGTGAAATGATGGCGACAAAGGCGGCGACGTCGGCCAGTGCAAACTGGGTTGGCCCCGAAACCGTGCCGCCGGGGCGCATATGCGATGCGTCGGGCGTGAAGCGCAGCGTGGCAAAGCCGTCGCCGATGACCTCAATTGAAAAAGGCATGCCCGGCCCGAAAGCATGTGGAAAATCGCGTTCGAGAAACGCCTGAACCGACTCTTTCGTCATAACGGGCTGATGATGCAGTGTCATTTCTTCCCCTCGACGCGAATAGTTGCTACTCACCGGCGGGTGATTTGGGACCGCGATAACATGCATTGGAAACATTTGGCACTGCTGCTTTGTCTGACGGCGACGCGATTTGAAACGGCGCGCGCGCAGGAGATCTCTGCGCCGCCCGTTGCTCTGACGGAATCTTCCGTGGAGAAATTCATCGCCACGTTCCCGGCGCTTGCCACAAGATTCAGCCAGAATGATCCTGAATTTGACGCCGCCGACCCCGGTTCGCTGGTCGGCCAGATTGGCCTGATGATCGAGGGCGACCCGGATGACAGCGCGCTCGACAAGGCCGCCGCCGCCCATGGTTATGCATCGTTTGACGATTGGGGAGGACTGGCGCAGAACATTCTCCTTGCCCGCCTTTGGGCCGGCAACCCGCCGGACGAGGCCGAAATCGCAGCGTCGGAAGCCGAGATCACGGCGCTGACAGACGTGAGCGAAGACGAGAAGAAGCAGATGATCGCAGGTCTGCATGAGGCAATGGGAACCGCGCTTGAGGAAAAGCCGAGCGATGCCAACATTGAAATGGTCCGGCGCTTTCTCGGCAGGCTGGACGCCATTTTGGGCGAAGCGGAATAAAAGGGCCAGCGGCGCTGAAGGAAGGACGATATTCGGCGATGAACCACGAACAATATTCCGACGCCTACATTTCCGGCATCCTCGCCGATTGCAAAGCAATCGCCCTCATCGGCGCTTCGCCCAACGAGGCGCGGCCAAGCTTTGGCGTCATGCAGTTCCTGCTTGGCAAGGGATACAAGGTCACGCCGGTCAATCCGGGGCAGGCGGGCAAGGAAATATTGGGGCAGCAAGTCTGCGCATCGCTCGCCGACCTGCCTGCGCCCGCCGACATGATCGACGTCTTTCGGGCCTCGGAAGCCATTCCTGCGCTGACGGATGAAATCCTCGCGCTGCCCTGGCGGCCAAAAGCCGTCTGGATGCAGCTCGCCATCCGCGACGACGCGGCGGCGGCGCGGCTGGAGGCGGAAGGCGTCAAAGTTGTGATGAACCGCTGTCCGGCGATCGAGATTCCGAGGCTGAGCGGCGGGCGGCACGAATAGCCGCTCTGCTGCGTCACAGCGCCCGGGATTACTCCGTTGCGCTCGCCGCGCAGCGCCCCTATAGGGGCGTCAAACAATCCCGGAGCCGCTCATGTCCGTTGATCTCGCCACAGTCAAACGCGTCGCCAAACTGTCGCGCATCGCGGTCAGCGACGACGAAGCGCTGCGGATGATGGGAGAGCTGAACGGCATTCTCGGCTTTGTCGAGCAGCTGGATGAAGTGGATGTTTCGGGCGTCGAACCGCTGACTTCCGTTGTGCCGAGCGCAATGCGCCGCCGCGCCGACGCCGTCACGGACGGCGGCAAGGCGGACGATGTCACAGCCAACGCGCCTGAAACAAACGAGAACTTTTTTCTGGTGCCGAAAGTGGTCGAGTGACCCGGCCCGCTGACCATGACAAATTTGTTTTTTTCTGTTTTCTTGAAAAGTGTCTTAGCCAATGACTGACCTCACCCATCTCACCATTGCGGAAGCCCGGGCAAAGCTGCGCGCCAAGGAGTTCACATCCTCTGAACTGACTGAGGCATATCTGTCCGCCATCGACGCGGCCAATCCGGCGCTGAACGCCTATGTGTCGGTGACGCATGACAAGGCTCGGAAAATGGCTGCTGAGGCCGACGCAAAACTGGGCAAAGGCGGGGAGGGCGCGCTGCTTGGCATTCCGCTCGGCATCAAAGACTTATATGCCACCGAAGGCGATCACACACAGGCCTGCTCGCATGTTCTGGACGGGTTCAAGCCGCGTTATGAATCGACCGTGACCGCAAATCTGTGGGCAGACGGCGCGGTGCAGCTGGGCAAGCTGAACATGGACGAGTTCGCCATGGGCTCGTCGAACGAATCCTCCTTCTACGGGCCGGTGGTCAATCCGTGGCGCGCCACCGGCTCCAACGCAAATCTTGTTCCCGGCGGCTCTTCCGGCGGCTCGGCGGCGGCTGTTTCCGCGTTCCTGTGCGCCGGCGCAACGGCGACCGATACAGGCGGCTCGATCCGCCAGCCGGCCGCCTTTACCGGCACGGTGGGCATCAAACCGACTTATGGGCGCTGCTCGCGCTGGGGCATTGTCGCCTTTGCGTCCTCGCTTGACCAGGCTGGGCCGATTGCAAGAGACGTGCGTGATGCGGCGATCATGCTCAAAAGCATGGCCTCGGTTGACGCCAAGGACACAACGTCGGTCGATCTGCCGGTGCCGGATTATGAGGCTGCGCTGGGCAAGTCGCTCAAGGGCCTGAAAATCGGCATTCCGAAGGAATACCGGATGGACGGGATGCCGGTCGAGATTGAGGCGCTCTGGCAAAGGGGCATCGCCTGGCTGCGCGAGGCGGGCGCTGAGATTGTCAACATTTCGTTGCCGCATACAAAATACGCGCTGCCGGCCTACTACATTGTCGCGCCCGCCGAAGCTTCGTCAAATCTCGCGCGTTATGACGGCGTGCGCTACGGTTTGCGCGTGCCGGGCAAGGACATTACCGACATGTATGAAAAGACCCGCGCCGAGGGTTTCGGCCGCGAGGTGAAGCGGCGGATCATGATCGGCACCTATGTGCTCTCCGCCGGTTACTACGACGCCTATTACACCAAGGCGCAGAAAGTCCGCACACTCATCAAGCGCGACTTCGACACAGTCTTTCATGACGGAGTCGACGCGGTCCTGACCCCCGCCACCCCCTCCGCCGCCTTTGGCATCGGCGATGAGGCGCTGAACAATGATCCAGTCCAGATGTATTTGAATGATATCTTCACCGTCACCGTCAACATGGCGGGGCTGCCCGGCATTGCCGTTCCGGCGGGGCTGTCAAGTGAAGGCCTGCCGCTCGGCCTGCAGCTGATCGGGCGGTCGTTTGACGAGGAGACGCTGTTTCAGACGGCGCATGTGATTGAAAAGGCGGCAGGGCGGTTTGAGGCGCGGAAGTGGTGGTAGTCACCAGACCCCGGTGTTCGCCATGCTCGTCCACGGCTCCGCAGGCTCAAGCGACATGCCTTTCTGCAGGAGTTCGAATGAAATCCCGTCTGGTGAGCGGATAAAGGCCATGTGGCCGTCGCGGGGCGGGCGATTGATGATGATGCCCTGCGCCATCAATTTTGCGCAATAGTCATGGACATTGTCCACTTCAAAAGCCAGATGGCCAAAATTGCGTCCGCCTGAGTAGTTTTCTGTGTCCCAATTATAAGTCAGCTCTATCAGGGGCGCGGCGCCGGCGCGGGCGGCTTCGATATCGTCGCTGGCGGCGAGGAACACCAGCGTGAAGCGGCCTTTTTCGTTGTCAATGCGCCGCGTTTCGGTGAAACCGAGCTTGCTGCAATAGAAATCCAGCGATTCTTCGAGGTTCTTGACCCTCACCATGGTGTGCAGATAGCGCATTCCGTGCGTCCTTCTTCTCGTTTTGGCACAGCGGTTTCAGTCAGTGCCTGCGAAGCCAGTGTGGCTGAAAAGTTATACACGCTAACTATTTGCGCGCCGCCAAACAAGCAGGGCAAAAGCCTGTCTAAATTGTGGCGAAGGGACTTGCCCAATCGCGCTGCGGCAGTGTTATTGTCGCGTTAAGAATCAGGTATTCGTCACGGAAGGTGTCGCGGGATGGGGGATCTTAAATCATCCAGTGACAATCAAAGGGAAGTCATGACCGAAAAAGCGCCAGACAAAGCTGGGGAGAGCCTCGTTGCGGGTGATTCCAGCGGCGTTTTCGAAATTTCCGGCGCAATCAAGTGGTTTGACGTGGCCAAAGGCTACGGGTTCATCGTGCCGGACGGCGGCGGACAGACGGATGTGCTGCTGCATGTGACGTGCCTGCGCCGCGACGGACACCAGATTGCGCTGGAGGGCGCGCGCATAGAATGCCTCGCCAAACATGGTGACCGGGGCTTGCAGGCCTTCCACATCGTTTCGCTTGACAATTCAACTGCAATTCACCCGGCTGAACAGCAGCAGCGCACTCATGTGACCGTTGTGCCGACATCGGGTCTTGAGCGTGCGCTGGTCAAATGGTTCAACCGCACCAAGGGGTTCGGCTTCCTGACGCGCGGCGAGGGAACTGAAGATATTTTTGTGCACATGGAGACCCTGCGCCGGTATGGTTTGACCGAGCTGCGGCCGGGCCAGGTTGTGCTTGTTAGATTTGGGCCTGGTGACAAGGGCTTGATGGCGTCGGAAATCCATCCCGATCTCGGCGCGCCAATACCCACCGCGCATTAGTGTTTAAAATGCGGTGGGCGCATTCCTCCCAAAATATTGCGGTCGTGATGGCCGCATTTTTCTTTCTGGGCGTGCCGCTGCCCGCCGCTGCCGGTGAAGGATCCGCGCAAGTTCTGCCGCTGGATCCACAGCCGGTGGTTATCGCCGCGCAGAGCGGATCAAAATCCTATTCTGTAGAAATCGCGGATAACGCCTCCGAGCGCGCCGTCGGAATGATGTTCCGAAAGACCGCGCCGCAGGACAGGGCCATGCTGTTCGACTTCGGCCAGACCCGTCTCGTCACCATGTGGATGCGCAACACATTTGTGCCCCTCGACATCCTGTTTATCGATGATGAGATGCGCATTGTCACAATCAGCCGCAACGCTGTGCCGCGCTCGGAGGAATTCATCAGTTCCGGCGGGCCGGTTCGGTTTGCGCTGGAACTTGCCGCTGGGGAGGCTGATCGGGACGGGCTGCGCGTCGGCGACCTCGTCCAGCATCCCGCAATGGTGCGCGATAGGAACGGAGCACAGGCCAATTGAATGGCCGCTTTGCACATGACGGCTTCGACATCGCCTTCAGCGACGAGGGAGCGGGCGAGCCGGTCCTGCTCATCCACGGCTTTGCCTCCAGCGCGAAAGTGAATTGGATTTCAACGGGATGGACAAGTTTTTTGGAAGAGTCAGGCTTCCGTGCCATTGCATTTGACAACAGAGGCCATGGCCAGACGTCAATATCCTACCGCGAAGAAGATTATGCGCCGGGAATGATGGCAGGCGACGCCGCCGCCTTGCTGCATCACCTCGGAATTTCGCGGGCGCACGTCATGGGCTATTCGATGGGTGCGCGGGTCACCGCGTTTTTTGCCATGCAGTCGCCTCAACTTGTGCAAACCCTCATCTTCGGCGGCCTCGGCGACGGCATGATCAACGGCGTTGGTGACTGGGACCCGATCGCCGCCGCGCTCTTGTCAGATGCGCCCGAAACTATCACCGACAAGCGCGGCGCGGCCTTCCGCGCCTTTGCCGACCGCACCGGCAGCGACCGGCGTGCGCTGGCGGTCTGCATTTCCCGTTCCCGGCAACTTATCACAAGAGAGCAGCTGGCATCCATCCGCATCCCTGCCCTCGTCGCCGTCGGCACGCTGGATGACATTGGCGGCTCGGCGCAGGGTCTGGCAAACGCCATGGGCAATGCGCAGGCCTTCAACATTGAGGGGCGCGACCATATGCTGGCAGTCGGCGACCGCAGCTTTAAGAAAGCCGCCTTGGACTTCCTGCGCCGCTATCCAATCTGACGATGTGCGGCGCACATTGGATTGCCTGTTCAAATTCGCCGCAGCCCGCACTATATTGAAAGACCAGCGCAGCGAGGCATGTCATGACCGTTCAAATCAATCTGGCCGAAAAAAGCCGCAGCAAGCTTGATCCGGTATGGAATTCGGTTCTGGCGGAGGCCAAGGCGGCTGCGGACAATGATCCGATGGTGGCGGCGTTCTTTTACAGCACCATCCTGAACCAAAGCTCACTTGAATCGGCTGTTGTTCATCGAATTGCCAGCCGGCTTGACCATCCTGACATGCCGGCCAGCCAAATTCTTCAGGCATTCGAAGCGATGATGGAGACCAATCCGGCTTGGAGCGACGAAGTGCGCGTCGATATTCAGGCCGTTTTCGACCGCGATCCGGCATGTGACCGCTACTTGCAGCCTGTGCTCTATTTCAAAGGCTTCCACGCCATTCAAACCCACCGCCTGGCGCATTGGCTCTGGAAAAAAGGGAGGGTGGATTTCGCGCTTTATCTGCAAAGCCGTTCCTCAGCGGTGTTCCAGACCGACATCCACCCCGCGGTTCCATTCGGCAAAGGCATATTCCTCGACCATGCGACCGGACTCGTTATCGGAATGACTGCGGTCGTCGAAGACGATGTCTCCATCCTGCAGGGCGTCACGCTCGGCGGCACTGGCAAGGAGACAGGCGACCGGCATCCAAAAATCCGCCATGGCGTCATGATCGGGGCAGGGGCGAAGGTACTGGGAAACATTGAAATCGGCGCCTGTTCGCGTATTGCCGCCGGCTCAGTTGTACTCAAACCCGTGCCGCCCTGTGTCACCGTTGCAGGTGTTCCGGCGCGCGTGGTGGGCGAGGCGGGCTGCGCCGAGCCAGCGCGCTCAATGGACCAGACTATTTTTGATATGGACGGCTGAAACTGCTGGTGAAATGGCGGTTTCCAGCGCTTGCGGCTGGCTATCTGGCGTGTAACAACGCCGCCGACACATGCAGGAGAACAGCGTGAAACCGGAAGAGCTGAAGAAACTCGACGCATACTTCAAGAAAACATTCAACAATCCGGCGTTTCAGGTCAAGGCGCGCCCGCGCAAGGATGATTCGGCTGAAGTGTTTCTCGGTGAGGATTTTTTGGGACTGGTGTATCGCGATGATGAGGACGGCGATCTGTCTTACAATTTCTCAATGGCGATTCTTGACGTCGATCTCGATTAATTCTTTACGGGCACGGCGATCAGCCTCGTAACCAACAGCTTGAGCGCTGCGTTCACGGCGCGCCATTCAGGAAGCAGTTCCACTGGAAAGCGCACGGTGGCAGAAAGACTGCCGCCGACCTGTATGTCTCTCTCACAGGCTGCAATGAGATTTTCCTTTTCCTCCTCGGAGCATCGGGAGACAAATCTTTGAGATCCTTCAAGCGGGCCGACATAAAGCACTTCGTTCATGTAACCGGCCTTGGCTGGCAGCACATGGCCCTC
>JANMMM010000379.1:0-2532 GCA_031373225.1 Phyllobacteriaceae bacterium
GGCAAAGCTTGGTTTTCTAAAGAAGCTGCGCGCTCAGAACCCGGCCAACGCCCGGGAATTAATAGCCGGCTTATTTGTTTCCAAACCGGCCGTGACGCGCGTTGATCTGCTTGCTGTCATCGCGCCGTCATGGCGTAGATCCGGGTGGTCTCGACGAAATTTGTGATATTCGACACGACCGTCCTTGATCTCACAGACAAGCTCGCGGACCCCGTCGAGGTGCTGTTCGGCTTCCAGCTTGGCGGCTTCACGAACATCAACCGGGCGCTCGCCTATTCCCGCGGTCTCGTCACGCGCCCCCAGCAGCCGCATCTCGTCATGATCACCGATCTCGATGAGGGCGGCAACCGCGATGAAATGCTGTCGCGCGCCGATGAGGCTGTGCAGGCCGGCGTGAATGTGATCGTGCTGCTGGCGCTGAGCGATGACGGGCAGCCCTCCTTCGGCACAGATGCCGCGCGGCGTTTCGCCAGCCTCGGCGGCCCGGTCTTCGCCTGCACGCCCGACCAGTGTCCCGACATGATGGCGGTGGCGCTGCAAAAGGGCGACGTAAGCGCCTGGGCGGCAGGGCAGGGCATCGCCTCCGTGCGGGAGGGGTGCGTAATGCGCTGGCGAACACTGGATTCCACAACGCCAAGCAGACAGCCTTTCTCATTACCACGCCCCGTTTCCGGTCTGGCCATTAAAATTCCAAGGGACGCACAGGGCGTGTGGTCCTGCCGGTTGGAATAATTGAAGAGTGTGGCTCGCCACACGCCCTGTCACGGCTTTTTGCCCGGGCTGGCGCATGGGACGCTCTGGTAAAGCGTGCGAAGGCCAGGAGGGACATGGCTAAGGGACTCCGCCCGCCGGGATAACCACACCCGGCTGCCATAGGCCGCCCGCTCTCCCGAATGCCGGTTGATCACCCGGTCCCCATGAGAGCAGCTCGCGAAGTATGCGGCAAGGCGCGGGGCATTGGATAAAATGTGTTGCACAAATCGATCAAGGCTTTGAAATTTATAGACAAAAACATTTTAAGCGAATGATTCTATCCCCCATATTGGATGATTAGAGACGATTGCAGCCGGCGGACCGGCGGGCCATCAAGCGCGGACCCCGGCGGGCGCCGGCCATCCTGTCTGCGCGATATGCCAAGCGCCGATGCGGTGAATTTCCATAAAAGCATAACATGTTAAAAAGTTTGCTTGCGCAGGATATTCTGTTGTGCACGAATAGAGCGCCAGCGCGCATTTTTTTTCGATGACCGAACAGGGGCGCTGTTTTATGAAAGTGTGGAATTCCCATGGGGCATTTGGCACTATTCGGATTTGAGACTTCGCCTGCGAGGCCGCTGGCTTTTGAAGACTGGACCAGCCGGCTGCAATCGGTTTGCGGCAACTACCATCCGAACGCCTTTGAGCATGGGGAAATCGTCACCGGCTATGTTGAGCTGCTCCGCGCCGGGGGAGTGGAGATTGCGCATATTGCCAATGATATCGGCAACGTTCGGCGCGAAGCTGAGGACATCAGGCGCGACTATGGCGAGAACCTGTTCCTGCTGATCCAGCTGCAAGGCTGCTGCGGCATTGAACAAAAAGGCCGGCAGTCCGTCATCGGTCCGGGCGATTGCATACTGATTGACTCATCAAAACCATCTGTCTTCCACTTCGGCGGGCGGTTCTCAAATCATCTGTCCGTTCACATGCCGCGGCAGCTGTTGTTTTCAAGACAAGCGCAGCCGTTGGAGGTTTCGCGCCGCATCGATGCGGATGATCCGATGTCGGCGATGCTGAGCGCGCTTGTGGCAAAACTTGCAGCCACCGACGCCGGTGACAAGCGGGCACCGCATTTGCGGCAGCTGCTGTTTGACACCACACGGCAGGCATTCGCGACGGACGACGAAGTGGAGAGCTTTCCGCGAACCGACAGTTCCGGTGCACGGCTGGAAATTGTCCAGATCCTGATCGACCGCCATTTAACCGAGGAAAACCTGACGCCGCGCTGGCTGGCCGCGAAACTCGGGATATCGCTCCGCACTTTGCAGGATGATTTCAACGAAATTGGCACTACGGCGACCTCGCTGATCCGGATGCGCCGCCTGCATCTGGCGCGCGACCAGCTGGTCCAGCACCGGCACGATGGCGACAGGCTGAACATAGCCAATGTGGCATATTCGGCTGGCTTCAACGACATCTCCTACTTCAACCGCTGCTTCCGACAAGTTTTTGACTGCACGCCGAAAGAGGTGGTTTCGAGCGGGCGCTGATCTGCGTTTTTTTCCTAATTAAGATGCGCCGGAATCCAAGACAGTCAGGCCAAATAGGGATTGTCTCTGTCCAGACCGTTCTGGGAGGATCAGTCCTATGGAAAACTACAATCTGTTTATCGGCGGCAAGCCGGTCGCCACCGCAGCCCATGCCGAGGTGCTAAATCCATCGACGGGAGAAATTGTCGGCATAATGCCGCTTGCCTCAAAAGCCGATGTGGACGCGGCGGTCGCGGCGGCGAAGCTGGCATTTGAAGGCTGGAAGAACACGCCGGACAGCGAAC
>JANMMM010000015.1:0-1624 GCA_031373225.1 Phyllobacteriaceae bacterium
GACTGGATTTATCGAACGGCGGCGTGAACAAAAGCGCAAGGCCATCGTCCGCGCGCACAAGCTGACGGTAAGATTGCTCCATCGCTGCGGCTGCGCGTTTGGATGATGCTCCACCGGACAGCACCGCCCAAGACTGTGCAATGGCGTCAATGCGGCACTCTTCATTCTTCGCGGAGCCGAGTGGCGTGCCATCGTCAAAAAACCCGCGCCGATACCACTCGCCATCCCAGCCATGGCGCTCAAGCGCGGCGGTAAGCTCTGCTGCCCTGGCTGTCCAGGCAGTCGCCCGCGCATTGTCAAGCCGGTCAAGCGCCACCGGAATGAATGCCGTCAGCGTTGTCAGCAGGAACCAGCCAAGCCACACGCTTTCTCCCTTTCCGCCCTCGCCGACACGGTTCATACCGTCGTTCCAGTCGCCGGTTCCCATCAGCGGCAGGCCGTGCGCGCCCTTGGCAAGGCTTCGGTCGAGACCCCGCGCGCAATGCTCAAACAGCGTTGCGGTTTCTTCGGAGAGCGACGGCACAAAGAATGCATCATGCGCGGCAGGCGCAAGATGTTGTCCATCGATATAAGCTGTGCTTTCATCCAGAATAGCCGTGTCGCCCGTCACCTTGATATAGTGGCTTACGCAATAGGCGAGCCAAATAGTGTCGTCGGAAATGCGTGCCCTGACCCCGGCGCCATTTGCAGGCAGCCACCAATGCTGGAAGTCTCCCTCGGAAAACTGGCGCGCCGCCGCACGCAATATGTGCTCACGCGCCACTTCGGGGCGGCTGGTTAACAGCGAGAGCGAGTCTTGCAGCTGGTCGCGGAAGCCATAGGCCCCGCTCGCTTGGTAGAAGCCGGACCTTGCCCACATCCGGCAGGCAAGTGATTGATAAAGGAGCCAACCGTTCATCAGTATGTCGAAGGATCTGTCCGGTGTCTTGACCTGCACAGAGTCCACCGTCTCTTCCCAGTACTGTTTCGTCTGCCTGTGCGCGGAATCCACCCCCTGTTGCCTTGCGCGAAGGACAAGCGACTGCGCCTCGGCCTCATTCGCCGCCGCTCCAAAGAGGATGACAACTTCTTCGCTCGCGCTTGGCTCCAGCGTCAGGCGCGTCTGCATCGCACAGCACGGGTCAAAGCCTGCACCGGTCACGCCGGACAAAGGAGCGCCGGTGCGGAGCGCCGCTGGATCGGATAATTGGCCAAATGCGCCCAGAAATTCGCGCCGGTCACCGGTCCATGACGTTTGCCGGCCGGCCATGTCCGCAAACGCCACCTGAGCTGACGATTGCAGACTCCATGGATTGCGGGCGAACATGGCGCCGGTTGTCTCGTCAATGGCGGTGGTGACAAACGCGGCATTGGCTGCGCGGGATGCCCCCAGCACCCATTCGGCGTAAAAAGTTATGGAGAGACGGCGGCGAAGGACAGAGCGGTTGGTGATCCGCAGCCGCGAAAACTTGACGGAGCTTTCCAGATGAACCGTCTGCAACAGTTCGAGCGTCAAGCCATCCACTTCGCGCTCGAACACGGAATAACCGAAACCATGTCGCGCCAGATGCACACCTTCCGTCGAATTGAGGGGCTTCAGTGTGGGAGATATCACAACCGCGCTGTCTTCGTCGGACACGTAGAT
>JANMMM010000178.1:0-12187 GCA_031373225.1 Phyllobacteriaceae bacterium
GCAAAACCCTCGCGCCCGATGGCCACGCCATAGCGGATTGCCTCGCCGAACGGCATGACGAAATAGAGAAAGCGGTTTGCCGTATCGACAACCAGCGTGCCCGGCCCTTCGCCGGTCGGATCGGCCACGACCTGCCGATAATATTTCGGATTGATCTTGGCGTAAGGGACAGCGGGAATTGAGAATCCGCCGTCTTCCACCGCCGAATAGATGATGGCCGGGTCGGTGACGATCGGCCGGTTCTCAAGCGGCGGCGGCGGGGCCTGCGGAAACGCCTTCAGCTGCGCCTCGTCCACCACTTCCGCGGTCGTGCAGCCGGCCACGCTGCCTGCCATCACGCCGAGAAATGCGCGCCTGCTGGTTCCGCTGGATGCCAATTGTGTCATGCCTCTGATCAAAGTCCCGCCAAATCCCGGATCATTCTGTCCGGCCCAAATCCTCTATACTCGTCCGGCGCGCCGCTGCGGTTGACCCAGACGGTGTGACAGCCAAACACGGCGGCCCCCGCAATGTCCCAGCGGTTGGACGACTGAAACGAGATTTCGCTGGCGTTGCAGCCGAAATAGCGGGTGGCGAGGCGGTAGCATTCGGGGTCGGTCTTGAAGCGCTCAAGCTGGTCAACGGAAAGTACGACATCGAAATAGTGGCCGATTTGCGCGGCGGTTACCGCGCTTTCGAGCATGGATGGCGTGCCGTTGGAAAGGATGGCGAGTTTTGCGCCTGCCGAGTTCACGCGCTCCAGCGCAGCGGATACTTCAGGAAAACAGTCGGGCGTCTTCCAAGCCAGGAGAAGATCGGACCGCAGCGCCTTGTCCTTGATAGAAAGGCTCGCCAGCGCGAAGTCGAGCGCATCCTGGGTGACCGACTCAAAATTCCGGTAAGCGCCGGCCAGGCTCAGCACCCATGAATATTCAAGCTGCTTGGCGCGCCACCGGTCAGACAGAAGCGCGCTTTTCTCGCCAATCCGGGCGGCGTGCTGCCGCACAGGCGCGCTGACGTCAAACAGGGTGCCATAGGCGTCGAAGACATAAAATGGTTTCATGGAACCTTCCCGGCCTCTGCCGCATTGCCGCAGCGCGCTTCACAGACTATGTATCAGAAACCAGTCCTGACAAAGGACCCCCGCCCTTATTTTCCCAAAGGAGAACTCAAATGGCCTTCACGCTTCCGGAACTGACCTATGATTACGACGCGCTCGCGCCCTTCATGTCGCGCGAAACGCTCGAGTTTCACCATGACAAGCACCACAAGGCCTATGTCGACAATGGCAACAGGCTGGCGGCGGAAGCGGGGATGGACGGATTGTCGCTGGAGGACGTCGTCAAACAGTCTTTCGGCAAAAACGGGCCGCTGTTCAACAATGCCGGCCAGCATTACAATCACATCCATTTCTGGAAATGGATGAAAATGGGCGGCGGCGGAAACAAGCTGCCGGGCAAGCTCGCGACGGCCATCGATTCTGATCTCGGCGGCTATGACAAGTTCAAGGCCGACTTCATTGCCGCTGGCACGACGCAGTTCGGTTCCGGCTGGGCTTGGCTCTCGGTAAAGAACGGCAAACTTGAAATCTCCAAGACGCCGAACGGCGAGAACCCGCTGGTGCATTCGGCCAAGCCGATCCTCGGCGTCGATGTCTGGGAGCATTCCTACTATATCGACTACCGCAACGCCCGGCCGAAATATCTGGAAGCGTTCGTCGACAGCCTCATCAACTGGGACTATGTGCTTGAAATGTATGAGGCGGCCAGCGCCTGATATTTTTGAATTTGGCAGTTGGAAAGGCCCCGGCTCATCTTTGGGGCCTTTTCATTGACACAACGTTTCACGGGAGTTTACCTTGATTACAGAATCGTGAAGTGAACTTGTCGCGTGGGCGTTGCAGCCTGACCGCGGGGGGCACTTCGAAAATGAACTAGGAGCATTGAATGAAGAAGTTACTTGCAGCATTGACGATGGCAGCGCTTAGCGCGGCAATCTTCACGGCAAGCGCCGACAATCTTAAAGACCGCGAGGCGATCATGAAGGGCCTCGGCAAAGCCGCGTTCGGCACGCTTGGCACTATCGTCAAGGGCGATGCGCCTTTCGACGCGGCCGTTGTGAACGCGGCATTGGCGGATATCGACGCGAACGCCAAGAAGGTTGACGTGACGGTGCACTTCCCGGCCGGCTCGACAGGCGAATCCGCTTCGCCGAAAATCTGGGAAAACCTGCCCGACTTCACCGCCAAAATGGACCAGCTCAAAGCCGATGCCGCCGCGGCGGTTGCGGCCAATCCGCAGGATATTGACGCTTTGAAAAGTCAGTTCGGCACGCTAATGAACAGCTGTGGCGGATGCCACGAACTGTACCGCGTGAAGAAGGGCTGACCGGCCTTCCGGTCTGGGACTGGCCGGAGACTGAAATGATCAAAAAGCTCGCCATCGCCGCATTCATCCTGGGCGCAGTTGGCGGGCTTTTGTTTTGGGTTCTCACCGAGCCGCAGCGGCTTGATCCCGCCGAAGTCGCCAAGGCAGGTGACGGCGATGTGGCGCGCGGCGAGCTGGTGTTCTGGCAGGGCGGCTGCGCTGCATGCCATGCCGCGCCGGGATCGAAAGATGACGAGCGGCTGCAGCTGGCGGGCGGGCTGGTGCTGAAATCGCCGTTTGGCAATTTCCATGCGCCCAACATTTCCATGGATTTGGAAGATGGCATCGGGGCCTGGGGCTTCATCGATTTCGCCAACGCCATGCAGCGCGGTGTCTCACCCGAGGGCGAACATTATTATCCGGCTTTTCCCTATAGTTCCTATGCGCGGATGAACTTGAGTGACATTTCTGATCTCTGGGCCTATTTCAAAACGCTTCCCGAAGTGAAGGGCAAAGCCCCGGGCCACGAGCTGCCGTTCCCGTTCAACATCCGCCGCTCGCTCGGCGGCTGGAAATTCCTGTTCTTCAAACAGGGTCCGGCGCTCGAGATTGCCAACGCCTCGGACGCGGTCAAGCGCGGGCAGTATCTGGTCGAAGGTCCCGGTCATTGCGGCGAATGCCACACGGGGCGCAATCTGCTCGGCGGGCCGAAAATGGGCCAGTGGCTCGCAGGCGGGCCAAACCCTGAGGGAGAGGGCAACATACCGAACATCACAATGGGCGAAGGCGGCATTGAAAAATGGTCGGAAAAGGAAATTACCTCAGCGCTTTCCGATGGCATCACGCCGGACTTTGACTCGCTCGGAGGCTCGATGGTGCAGGTTGTGCGGAACTGGGCGCATGTGCCCGAAGGCGACCGCGCCGCCGTGGCCGCCTATCTCAAGGCGATCCCGGCGCTGCCGAACGGATACCCGGCGCCAGCTGCGGCGGCGAAATAGCGCCTCGAGAGGCCAGATGCGCGGAAGCGAAATGCAAAAGACCGCCATAATCGGCGCGGGACCCGCCGGACTTGCCGCAGGAAGGGCGCTGATGGCGCATGGCATCCCGTTCGGGATTTTTGAGAAGCACAGCGATGCCGGCGGCATCTGGGACATGGAAAATCCCGGCAGCGCCATGTACCGCAGCGCACACTTCATCTCGTCGAAAACCAAGTCGGGTTTTGCCGGCTATCCAATGCCTGATGAATATCCCGATTATCCGTCGAACCGGCAAATCCTTGAATATATCCGCGCCTTCGCACGTGATAAGGGCCTTTATCCGCATATCCGCTTTTCGCAGAATGTCGTGCGCGCCGAGCGTATGGAAGCTGGGTGGCGGCTGCATCTGGGCGACGGCAGGGCGGAACAATTCAGCCACCTCATCGCTGCTCCCGGCACGAACTGGGTGCCGAACCGCCCCGAAATTCCGGGCGCGCTGAATGGCGAAGTCATTCATGCTGTGGACTACAATTATCCGGAGCAGATGGCAGGCAGACGGGTGCTGGTGATCGGCGCAGGCAATTCCGGCTGCGATATCGCCTGCGATGCGGCGCGCTCTGCTTCAAGGGCGTTCATTTCGCTGCGGCGCGGCTATCACTTCATTCCAAAACACATTTTCGGCAAGCCAGCGGATGTTTTCGCCGCGACGGGGCCAAAGCTTCCGCTCTGGGCGACGCAGCGTGTCTTCGCCATGCTGCTGCGCGTCATTGTCGGCGACACGTCAAAGCTCGGCCTGCCCAAGCCCGGCCACAGGCTCCTTGAAAGCCATCCGATCCTAAATGACCAGATCATCCATCATCTGCGCCACGGCGACATCAGTGTGCGCCCGGATGTGGCGCGGTTTGACGGCGCGTCGGTTGTTTTCAAAGATGGCTCCCGGGAGGAGATAGACCTTGTCATCTTCGCCACTGGCTATGACTGGCCCGTGCCGTTTATTGACCGCGCCATTCTTGACTGGCAGGACAGGCGTCCGGAGTTATACCTTAATGTCTTTGCCCCGAGGGATGAGCGGCTTTTCATCATGGGGTTTCTTGAGTCAAACGGCGGCATTTACTCAGCGCTGGACGACACCGCCGATTTGGTTGGCCGCGCCATCAATGCAAGCCTCAAAGATGCGGCTGCCCATGCCCGTCTGCGGGCGCTGACATCGCTTTCACCTCCCGACCTGTCCGGCGGCATCAAACTCATAAAGTCCGCCCGGCACGCCCACTATGTCGATATGGACGGGTTCAAGAAGGAGCTGAGGCGCTTCCGCCGAAAGCTCGGATGGGAGGGGATTGCGGCGCTCGCGGGTTAGGATTGCGGGCGCAGAAAACCGACGTCCTCTTGTGCCTCGGCGATAAGCCAGTCGTGGAACAGTTTGATCTTTGGCTGCGCCGCCGAGGATTTGGGGCAGACGATCCAGTAGGACTTTGTGAGCGGCATTGCAAAAGCCACGGGCCGGACCAGCCTGCCGCTGCGGATATCCGCGGCGGCGAGCGTAGTGCAGGTCAGCGCCACGCCTTGACCGTTGACCGCCGCGTCGATCAGCATGGCGGCGCGGTTCATCACCGGGCCGCGCGACAGGTCCACCCCGGGAACCCCGGCGGCCTCAAACCATTCGGCCCAGATCTCCCGGTCATCATGATGGAGAAGCGGCAGTTTCAATAGGTCCGCCGGCCCAAGCGGCGTCTCATAAGACGAAGTAAGCTCAGGACCGCAAACTGCGAAAAGATGCTCGGCGCAGAGCCGCGCCGCCTCAAGGCCCGGCCAGTTCCCATCGCCGTGCCGCACCGCCATGTCCACATTTTCGCGGGCGAAATCGACATGGTGCATGTCGGCGGAGATGCGCAGCGCAATCTCCGGATGCTCGTGCGAGAATCGTCCCAGCCGGTGGACGAGGAATTTGGCAGCAAAGTCCGGCGAGACGCTGACGGTGAGCATGCCCGACCCCTGGCGCTGGCGCAGCCGCTCGGTGCCGAGCGCGATCCGGTCAAGCGCGTCGCGGACGACGCCAAGATAGTCGCGCCCGGACTCTGTAAGCTCCAGCCCGCCCGGCGCGCGGTGGAAGAGCTTTGCAGCGAGGTCAAGCTCCAGCGCCTTGACCTGCTGGCTGACCGCGCCCTGCGTGACGCACAGCTCGTCGGCGGCCCGCGTGAACGAGCCATGACGCGCGGCGGCCTCGAAGGCGCGCAAGGCGTTCAGGGGCGGCAGACTGCGGGCCATACTGCGCTCCGGCATTAGAATATCTAATGAAGCGTAGAGAAGGCATGGTTTGCGCGCAAGCGGAATTGCGGCTTATTTTCGGGGGGAGAAATGCAAGGAGCGAAGAAATGCGCCGCTATTCACCTTATTCAGAACCAGTTATGCCAGCGTTCCGCGCGTTCGGCGGCAGATTGCCGTTGATTAATGCAGGCACTCTCGCAGCTGGACTAATGCGCCTCATCGACCGGGCAAATCAGCGCAATGACCTGTCCGGTCTTACTAACGAACAGCTCGCCGACATTGGGGTGACGCACAGTGAGGCGGAGCGCGAGGCGGGTAAATGGTTTTGGGAGTGAACGGCGGCGCGGCAAGGCGCGCCACACTCAACCGTCCCTCGCTTTTTCGGACCGGTAGTCAACGATTTTTATGACGCGGATTTGGTCACCTTTGACGCGGTACACGACGCCAAATGGCGTGCGGACAATCGGCAAAATCCGCGCACCGCCCTCACCGAATCTTTGTCCCACATGCGGGTTGTTTTCGAGCAGCCTTTCCATGGCGTCAAACCGGGCAAGTGCGTTGGAATTTCCTTCAGGAAACACTCTTCCATAGTATTGAAGAAACCATTCAAGTCCCGGTTTAGAGGTGCGCAGATAGACAATGCGCATGCTTCAGGGCTCGTTCACAAACACATCAGGTTCTGGAGATGGCAGTTCAATTGCGGTTCCCCAGGAAGCGACCCATGCCCGCATTTTGTCGCTGGAAATAAACTCACCCTTGTCCTCCTCCGCCTCAAGTTCCGCCACCATCGCGCGGAATAGCTCCTTGCGTTCGACATATTCGCGTGTCGCTTGCTGGATGACGTAGGACGCGGACCGGTCCTCCCGCCGCGCTTCTCTGTCAACGGCATCCTTGAGGTCTGCGTCAAGGCGCAGGGAAAATGGGACGGCTGTCATGTAGCGTCTCCGAAATATGATGCGATACGCCGTATCACAACGTATCGCACGATTTTTGTCAACGCCTTTGGCTGTCTCACTTCCTTCTGCACCAGGTCAAATTCGGCCCCCGGTCATAATCCGTCTGCGCCCAGTATTTCCACGCCACGCACGCCGCCTTGGTGCGGAAGCAGCGCCAGATGGTGACTTGGCGGATAACGTCGCGGCCGGTGAAGGTGGTCTCCTCATAGCCGCCGTCGAAAAAGCCGACCCAAGTGCCCCGTTCAACCGGAAAATAGCAGCGCTCGCCTTCGATGCGGGGCGGGGCGGCTCTGGCGGGGATTGACGGGAGGAACGCCGCAAGGGCGAGGGCGAGCGCGGCGGCGAGGGACAGGAGCGGCTTCATGGATTTGCCTTCCAAGTTGGTCTGCGAAAATAGGCCTGCGGCCATTGCAAGTCAGGCGGTTAAGCGCGAAACAGTGCATCCTCTATTTAAGCCCGCAGCTCGGAAAATTCAAATGGCGCTGCCCCAACTGGCAAGTTCGTAATCCGTGTTCCATTCCCTGCGTCAGATCATCGCCAGGCCGCAGCTGCTTCTGCTGGCGCTGATGATTTTTGTGCAAGCCTCGGCCATCGGCTCGACAATTCCCTATCTGTCTGTGACGGCGATCAACGAACTTGGCCTCTCCGATCAGGCCTTTTCCGCGCTGATCTTCGCCTCGTCCGTGGCGGCGGTGACGATCAGTGTTTCGATGGGCATCGTCTCCGACATGATCGGCGACCGGCGAAGAATGATGATTGCGGCGGCGCTTATGGGCGCGGCAGGCTATGGCGCGATCTTTTTCTTCCCCTCCGCGCCGGTGTTTGTCATCGCCACAATCCTCGTCATTCCGTTCTATCAGTCCTTGAGTTCGCTGCTTTTTGCCAGCGCACGCGCCCATACTGCCGGGTTTTCCGGCGGCGAGGCCGCATCGGTCAACGCGACGCTGCGCAGCTTCATGTCGGCGGCTTGGGTGGTCATGCCCGCCGCTTTGGGCTTTGCCCTTGCTGGGTCCAGGAGCATGCTCGGGGCCTGGGGCGTGGCGTGCCTGTGCGCCGCCGCGATCTTTCTCGCCTCGTTTTTCCTCGTGCGGAAAGGCGGCAGCGCCGCTGCCGCAGGGGCGAAGGTCCCCGGCTTTTTCGCCTCCCTAAAGGAAATTTCCTCGCCGATCATGCTGGCGCGGATGTTTTCGATGGCTTCGCTCACCGGAACCGTCCGCCTGTCCTCGACGCTCTGGACGCTGATTGTCACGGTTAAGCTTGGCGGCACAACGGCGGATGTCGGCCTCATTGCCGGATTGATCGCGCTTTTGGAAATTCCGTTCATGCTGATCTGGGCTTCGCTGCTGCGGCGGGCAGGCACTCTTTCGATCCTGACTGCGGCGGGTCTGATTTACGCCGCCTATATGGCCGGGCTGTCCATGGCCACGGCGACCTGGCAGATCTATCTGCTGATTATTCCAGGCGCGGCGGGGGCGGCGGCGCTTCTGTCGATGCCGCTCTCCTATTTTCAGGACCTGTTTCCTGGACGGCCCGGCCTCGGCACGTCGCTGCAGCCGATCAACGCCTTTATCGGCAACAGCCTGACCGCGCTCGCTTTTGCCGTTGGCGCGCATTATTTTGGCTATTCCGGCACGGCCTGGCTCGGGGTTCTGATGGCGGCCGCCGGCATTGCCGGACTGTTCGCCGTCGAGAAGCGCGGCGGCGCGCTGGCTTCGGATTAGGGCTTTTTTGAACGAAATCTCGCATCTGCCCCCTGTCGCTTTGCGGCGTTGACCGCTATCGTTGCCGCTTCAATCAAACGGGATGGATTTGAAATGGCTGTCACACGCTGGGGCATTATCGGACCGGGCGACATCGCCCATAATTTCGCCGACGGGCTGAAGGAGACGGAGGTCGGCAAGCTCACCGCCATCGCCAGCCGCGATGCGGCGCGCCGCAAGTCCTTTGGCGATCAATATTCCATCGCGGACGGCAAGCGCCATTCCAGCTATGAGGCGCTCGCCGCCGACCCGGACATTGACGCCATCTATGTGTCCACCCCGCATCCCTGGCACGCCGAGCTGTCCATCATGGCGATGCGGCATGGCAAGGCGGTGGTCTGCGAAAAGCCGATGGGCATGAATGCGGGCGAGGCGGCTGCCGTCACTGAGGCGGCGGCGCAGGCGGGCGTGTTTTTCATGGAAGCTTTTATGTACCGCTGCCATCCGCAGATCGCCCGGCTGGTGGAGATCATCAAATCCGGCGAAATTGGAACGGTGCGCCATATCAAGGCGACATTCGGCTTTTCCTCGCAGCGCAATCCGGCGTCCCGTCTTTATGACCCGCTGCTCGGCGGCGGCGGCATTCTCGATGTCGGCTGCTATCCGGTCTCCGCCTCGCGGCTGATCGCCGGCGCTGCGATTGGCGCGGGGTTCGACAATCCGGCGACCGTCAAGGGGGTCGCCGTGATGGGGCCGACCGGCGTGGACGAGACCGCTTATGGCCTCCTCACTTTCAAGAGCGGCATCACCGCCGAAATCGCATGCTCGGTGCAGAATGAGATGGAAAACGCCGTCATCGCCGTGGGTGATAAGGGCTCGGTGCGGCTCGGCAATCCATGGGTTCCGGGGCGCAACGCCGGACCGTCTGATGCAAAGATTGAAATCAGTGCGGGCGGGCAAAGCCGCGTCGAGGAAATCAAATCGCATCATCACCTCTTCGCTTTTGAAGCTGATCTTGCGAGCCGACTGATCGCCGAGGGTAAGAAACAGGCCCAGTCCCCGGCCATGAGCCATGGCGACTCGCTCGGCAATGCCGACACGCTCGACCGCTGGCGGCAGGAGGTGGGATATGTGACCTTCGCCGAGCGGCCGAAGACCAACCGCGCGCTCAAAGGCGTGATACCTTCGGGCCTCCCGTCCATCCCGAAAGTCAAGTTGGAGGGCGTCAAGCTGCCGGTCTCGCGCCTTGCCGTCGGCTGCGACAACAAGAACGATATCGGGGCAGGGGCGATTGTCTGGGACGCTTTCATCGAGGCGGGTGGCAATGCGTTTGACACCGGCTTTGTCTATGGCGGCGGGCACCATGAGGTGGTTCTCGGCGAATGGATCGCCGCGCGTGGCGTCGGGAAAGACATCAATGTCATCGTCAAAGGCGCGCACACGCCCTATTGCACGCCCCGCGCCATTGGCGCGCAGCTGGACATTTCGCTGAGCCGTCTGGGCATTTCCCATGCCCCCATCTACATAATGCACCGCGACAATCCGGACGTGCCGGTCGGCGAGTTTGTCGACGCGCTGAACCGGCTGCATGAGGCCGGGAAGATCGGGATTTTCGGCGGCTCGAACTGGTCGGTGGCGCGGTTCAAGGAAGCGAATGAATATGCGGCGAAACACGGGCTGAAGGGGCTTTCGCTGCTCAACAACAACCTGTCGCTCGCCGTTATGGAAAAGCCGATCTGGGACGGCTGCGTCACATCCAACAATGCCGAAACGCTCGACTTCCTGCGGGCGGAAAATGTCACCCATATCAGCTGGTCGTCGCAGGCCCGCGGCTATTTTCTGCCCGCCGAGCTGCGCGACCGGCTGCCCGCCGACATCGGCCCGGAAACCTGCTTCGGTTCGCCCGCCAATGCGGAGCGCCGTAATCGCGCTGACGAACTGGCAAGAAAATACGGCGTCTCCACCCACAACATCGCCACCGCCTGGGTCCTCGCCCAAAGCTTCCCGTCCTTCGCCATCATCGGCCCAAGGTCGCCGGGGGAGATTGTGTCCACGTTGCCGGGGCTGGGCGTGGAATTGACGGGGGATGAGGTGAAGTGGCTGAATTTGGAGTAGTCAAGCTTTCTTTTTATCACGCCCCGTTTCCGGTCTGAATCATTAAAATTCCAAGGGACGTACAGGGCGTGTGGTCCTGCCGTTTGGAAACTATTGAGAGTGTGGCTCGCCACACGCCCTGTCACGGCTTTTTGCCCGGGCTGGCGCATGGGACGCTCCGGTAAGAGCATGCGAAGGCCAGGAGGGACATGGCTAAGGGGCTCCGCCCGCCGGGATAACCACACCCGGCTGCCATAGGCCGCCCGCTCTCCCGAATGCCGGTTGATCACCCGGTCCCCATGAGAGGAGCGGGGCCAGTATGACGCTGGGCGTGGGGCATTGGTTATAGTGTGTTGCGCTTTTCGATCAAGCCATTGATATTGAACGAAATTATTTTTGAAAAGCCCGGCTTCTTTCCCCGTTTTTGACTCTCCCTCACCTGCTTCGCTGCGCGAAGCTGTCCTCTCCCCGTGGGGGAGAGGCGAAGAGAGCGCCGCAATTTCCCCTCTCCCCTGCGGGGAGAGGGCAGCCTTGCGAAGCAAGGCAGGTGAGGGAGAGTCTGAGGAATGAGGAAAGACAAACCGGGCCCCGCCCTGCTACTTCTTCACCCGCAGCGTCTCCCAGAACTGGTCGATGATGACGCCCTCATCCGGCGCGGCGGTTTTGTTGAAAAGCGTGGCGAACATCAGCGCGCCTTCGCCGAGCCGCAGCGTGTAGACCGCAAGAATCAGCTCATTGCCCGCATCTGCGGCCATGGCGCGCACGCCCTTGATTTCCGTCCCGTCGGAGAGTTTGCGGGAAACGTCCTTACGCGCAATTCTGACGCCGCTTTCAATTGGCCCGGCCAGCATGTTGTTAAGGAAAATGTCGCGGACCTTCATCAGGTCTTCATCGTCAACCTCCTCATGGCGCTCGACGATCATGTGCGTGCCATTGGCGGTGCCGCCGTCATAGCGCGTCAAGGCGGGGTCGAAATTCATGACTTCGACGCGCACAGTGGCGGGATGGCTGAATGAGAACTGAGCGGTTTCGAAAATACTGGTTTCGTTCTGGCGGAACTGGATCACAACCTCGTCGCCGGACTTTAACCGCGCCGTCACATCATCTCCGGGCGCGGCCGCGTAGTCCTTGCCCTCGATGGACAGCGTGAAGTTTTTCTCCGCCGCCTCACCTGCCGCCGCCATGAAGCAGGCTGCCAGGGCAGGAGCCGCAAACCGCCGCCAAGAAGCCATCATCCCAACCTCCTTTGCCGTGCGGCATTAAGCGCTCAATGCCGGCCTGCCGCAAGGGGGAGGGCCGTTCTGGACGGGCTGGTCCGGTAATGCGGCCCATGCTAATTTGACGGACCCCGGAGCTGTGCAGCATGGCAAAAATCGTCTTCGCAATGAACCTGTCGCTCGACGGCTATGTCGACCACGAGCTTTTTGCGCCGGATCCCGCGCTATTCCGCCATTGGATAGAGGCGGTGCGCGGCGCGGCGGCAAGCGTCTACGGAAGCCGCCTCTATGAGCTCATGCGCTACTGGGACGAAGACCATGCCGAGTGGACGGCAGACGACCATGATTTCGCGGCGGCTTGGCGGCGCCTGCCGAAATGGGTCGCCTCAAAATCGCTGAAATCAGTTGGTCCAAACGCGACGCTTGTCGCAGGTGACATCGGGGCGGCGGTGCGCTGGCTTAAGGAAAAGTTCGAAGGAGAGATCGACATTGGCGGACCTGTCTTGGCGCACAGCTTGGGTGAGATGGGACTTATTGACGAATACAGGCTCTACTATCATCCCGTCGTGCTCGGAAGCGGCAGGCCGCTCTTTCCCGGCCCAAGGCCGCGGCTGAGTCTTGTTTCAAGCGAGC
>JANMMM010000031.1:0-3978 GCA_031373225.1 Phyllobacteriaceae bacterium
TCGGGCTTGAGGAACAGGATGCGTAATATGGATGTTTCGCCGTTCGTAGAGCCTTTTCGGTTTGGAGATTATCTCCGGCTCTGCACTCGGAATTTTCGAGAAGCCTAGCTTTCCCCTGAATTTCTTGCCCTCCACCTTGGCGTAGTCCTTTGCCTCCTTGATTTTGAAGACATTGCTGCTCTCCCACTCCGCCAAGATTTGTGTTGCATGTTCGCCAAAGTCCGCAGTCGTGAAAACGGACGGCAATTCTCTCGGAAAATAGCCTTTGGAAAGTAGCGCGTGTTGGATGATCGACGACAGTTTACTCAATATGAACCAATCTTCTTAAGTCGCGGAGCCGTCATCTAGAGCAGGATTTTACACACCCACGAAGACAACAAATGTATTTCGATGTGTACCTTAGATCTCGGCTAATTTAGCAAATATCGTAGATTACCGCAATGGCCTCGAAGCCGCCAATGATCGCGCTCCCTCGGCCTCGTAAGCCGAATTCATCCGTTTGGATCAATCCACTAGCTCTTGGCACCCAAGTGTCGTGCCTATGGCACGGCTTGGCGCGCATTGGATTGCCAGAATCTCACTCATCGCTAGGATGCGCTGAGAAAATTTGAGGATAGTTTCATGAGCGAAGAAGTGATGGAAGCATCCGCCAGCGCGGGCCGCCGCGCTTCGGCGCGCAATTCCGGCGGGGCTGCCGCCCGCAGAGCCACGCGCACAGCGGTCGGGCTTGGGCCGCAGCTGCCTTACATCACCCGTAAGATGGGCAATTACGAAGTGCTCGACGAGGAAGGCCTGTCGATCATCGAGGCCAACACCGACATTGTGCTCGAAGAG
Source organism: Phyllobacteriaceae bacterium (assembly GCA_031373225.1). Classification (GTDB taxonomy): domain Bacteria; phylum Pseudomonadota; class Alphaproteobacteria; order Rhizobiales; family Rhizobiaceae; genus JANOYJ01. Next base: position 835 of record JANMMM010000031.1, read on the forward strand.
ACCGGCATCATTTTCCGTGACGACGCCGAAGCGCTCGCCATGTGGAAAGAGGCGGGGGCGGATGTCAAAGGCGAGACGGTGCATTTTCCAAAAGGGCTGTGCCGTGCGCTGCTGAAGACCGCGCCGTCCGTCTTCACCCAGCATGCGCGCAACCCCGAACGCAATGTGCAGATCGGCGGCAATGCGACGGTGTTCGCCCCCGTCTACGGCCCGCCTTTCGTGCGCGATCTTGAGGGCGTGCGGCGCTATGCGACGATTGAGGATTTCCGCAATTTCGTCAAACTCGCCTATATGGCCCCGTCGATCCACCATTCGGGCGGCACCGTGTGCGAGCCGGTCGATATTCCGGTCAACAAGCGCCATCTCGACATGGTCTATTCGCACATAAAATATTCCGACAAGCCGTTCATGGGCTCCGTCACCGCGCCGGAGCGGGCGCAGGACACGGTTGATATGTGCAAAATCCTGTTCGGACAGGATTATCTGGAAGACCACACAGTGCTGACCAGCCTCATCAACGCCAATTCTCCCATGGTGTTCGACGAGACGATGCTAGGCGCGCTCAAGGTTTACGCTCGCAACAATCAGGCCTGCATCGTCACGCCGTTCATTTTGGCGGGCGCGATGAGCCCGGTGACGGTGGCGGGCACGCTGACGCAGGTGCTGGCGGAAGTGCTGGCGGGCGCGGCGTTCACGCAGCTCTGCCGAAAGGGCGCGCCGGTGCTGATGGGCACGTTCGCCGCCTCGATCTCGATGCAGTCGGGTGCGCCGACCTTTGGCACGCCGGAGCCTGCTTTGGTTTCCTATGGCGCGGCGCAGCTGGCGCGCCGCCTCGGCCTGCCGTTCCGCACCGGCGGCTCGCTCTGCGGCTCCAAAGTTCCCGACGCGCAGGCGGCCTATGAAAGCGCCAACACACTGAACTCGACGATTCTGGCCGGCACGAACTTTGTTCTTCATGCGGCGGGCTGGCTTGAGGGCGGCTTGGTGTCTTCCTATGAAAAGTTTATCATCGACGTTGACCAGCTCGGCATGACGCAGAAATTTGCCGCAGGCGTGGATCTGACCGAAAACGGCCAGGCGATGGACGCGATCCGCCAAGTCGGCCCCGGCAGCCACTATCTTGGCTGCGAGCATACGCTGGCGAATTTCCAGACCGCCTTCTACGCCTCGCCGCTCACCGATAATAATTCCTATGAGCAATGGCTGGCGGAAGGTGAAAAGCGCATCGAGCAGCGCGGCAATGAACTCGTCCGCCGTCTCCTTGATTCTTATGAAGCGCCGCATCTCGACCCGGCCATCGACGAAGCGCTGCTCGCCTTTGTGCGCACCAAAAAGGAGTCGATGCCCGACGCCTTCACATGAAGGGAGCCCGACACAGGCCGGGCTAAAGTGGCCGAGATTATTCACAAGGAAGTCTGGCGCTCAGCGTTTGGCGGGCCTCAAAAGTGATGTCGGCGCTTGCCAATTTGCTCGCCCCGCACGGTCTGATCCCGCGCGGCGCGCTGCGGCTTGATTCTTGCGAAGCGCGCGCCCTCAATGCCAAATCGCTCGTCATTATTGGCCATGCCGGCGCGTCGATCTGGCCGCATTTTTCCAAATGGCTTCAGAACCAGCCGAACGCTGCCGCTAACCCGCTGGACACATGGTCGGAACAAGTCATCAGCGGAATCGCAGTGAAGCTCGGCGGCCGCGCCATCTTCCCGTTTCAAAGGCCCTTCCATCCGTTCCAGCAATGGGCCCGCCGCGCGGAAGGCCTGAAGCCGTCGCCGCTCGGCATTCTCTTTCATCCCGAGTATGGCGTCTGGCACGCCTACCGGGGCGCGTTGATTTTTGAAGAAGAGATCTGGATTCAGGAAGCTGAGGAACAGAGTCATCCCCGCGATCTATGTATCGGAAAACCCTGCCTTTCCGCCTGCCCGGTCCGTGCGTTTTCAGGAGAGGGATATGACGCCGCCGCCTGCCGCAGCCATCTGGCATCAGGAGCGGGCGGGGAATGCATGGGCGGCGGATGTCTGGCGCGGCTGGCTTGTCCGGTCGGGCGGGATTATGTGTATGGGCAGGAGGAGATGCGGTTTCACATGCGGGCTTTTTCCGGCTCTTGAGGCGCAGGGATGCGGATTGACATCAGGACTGCCACGGCTTCAGACTCCGCCGCCCTCAGCGCGCTGATCCTGCGCACAATCCGCGCGACTAATTCCGCAGACTATTTGCAGGATGAAATCGACTTCGTCTGCGGTAGTTTCTCGCCAGACAAGATGGCGTTGAAGATCGCGGCGCGCGATGTGTTCATGGCCATTTCCGCGGGCGCTCTGGCGGGGACGGCGAGTTATGCGCACGGCCGGCTGCATTCGCTGTTTGTTGATCCAGCCATGCAGAAATCGGGTATCGGTCGTGCGCTCCTCGCCTTTGTGGAAAATCATGCCCGCGCAGCAGGCGATGCCCGACTGGCGCTTTCCTCATCTTTGACCGCGCAATTGTTCTACGAGAAACAAGGCTATCAGCTTTGTGGTGAAGAAGCGTCTGAAGGCAGCAGGACCCTGCTGATGCAAAAGGATTTAGGGGGCACGAGACTTGAAAGGTGCGGTTTTCCACACTGCGCGACAGTGGTTAGGAGTCAGTCTTCAAAGACGCATTCTCTGCTTTTTCAGAGCCTTACAATTTTTCCAATAAATTCTATCCCCCACCTCCACGCGTGCCCCATAATCGCGCCGTCTGTATTGAACCCGGAAAGGCATCCATGGACTGGCCCCTGATCGTCGAGCGCAACCGCGAGCGGCTCCTTGCCGTCCTTGCGCCGCTGCTCGCCGTGCTTGGGTTTGATCCGAGGCGGGCGGACCTGCCGCGGCATATGTACCGCGCCCTGCTTATCATTCTGCGTCCCGCCGAATCCGCTGTCCGCCGTCTCATCATCATCGCCGCGCACGGGATTGTCGTGAAGCTTGGCGCGGCGCGGGGTTTCCCGGCGGGCCTTGCTCAAAAGCTCAAGTTTGCTCTGGAAAAAGGCGCCGAACGCATTCCCGCCTTCTGCCTCATCGACCCGTTGAAGCGCTTTGCGCCGGAGGATTTTGGGTGGGCGAAGGAATGGAGCAAAGCGCAGGTGATGCCGCGCATCTCGGTTCCCGGCCTCATTGATCCGGTGTTCGA